>CAYRPL010000051.1:0-11337 GCA_964426045.1 uncultured Alistipes sp.
ACCTCCTCCAAATCGTTGTGCTTACCCGAAACACGCAGACACTTCTGCGTATCGGCCGCTCGCGCATACTTGCGGGGTGCATTGCCCAGGAAGATATCCTTGAACTGGTTCAGAACGGCATTTGGAAACCTCAACGTAGGGTCGTTCTTTACGACCATCGGAGCCGAAGGGACAATAGCGTGCTCCTTCGAGGCAAAAAAGTCCAAAAAGGCCTGACGAATTTTGTTTGATTCCATCTATATACGATTTAACTGTTTTCTTCGTTTTTCATTTCGGGTTGCAAAATTACACAATTTACGCTAAATTTGCACCATATAAACGGGAGTTTTTTACCTATGACCCCAAAAGAGAGCCCAAAAAAGTCCGATTTGCGCCTTGAAAAGGCCGCCTCCGCCCTCTACCGGCTGCGGATATACCGCCTTGTGCGCAAAATTCTGCTCGGATTTATCTTCATCTCCATCGTAAACGGCCTGTTCTCCTACTTCTTCTACACCCCCAAGATGTATCGCATCAACCGCGAGAACCGCGACCTGGTGGTGCAGTACTACATCTTACAAGATAAGCTGCGGGCCATGGAGCGCAAACTCGACGAGATTGCCCACCGCGACAACTACGTCTACCGCTCGCTCTTCTCGACCGACTCGCTGCAAATCGAGGGTGTGAATACCCCCTACCCCGAGAGTAAGTATGCCCCCTTGGAGCAGGATATCCACTCTTCGCTGATGATCGGCACCTGGAAGCAGATGGATCGTGTGGCCCGCCGCCTCTACGCCCAGAGCCTCTCACTCGACGAGTTGCAAAACCTCTCGCACAACAAGGAGCGCCTCTCGACCGCCATTCCGGCCCTCTGGCCCATCGACCGCTCGCTGCTGCGCAACGGTATCGACCCCTTCGGATGGCGCATCCACCCCATCTACCACGCCCGCATCTTCCACAAAGGAGTCGATCTGCCGGGCAATGTGGGCGATCCGATCTATGCAACGGGTGACGCCACGGTTGAGAGCATCGACGAGCGCAACAGCCGCAAAGGATACGGTCGTCAGGTGCTGCTGGATCACGAATTTGGCTACAAAACCCGCTATGCACACCTGAGCAAGGTGCTCGTAAAGCCCGGCGAGAAGATTGTGCGCGGACAGCTTATCGGTGAACTCGGCCGCTCGGGCGGTGTGACGGGTCCCCACCTGCACTACGAGGTGATTCACCAGGGCCAGGTGGTCAATCCGATCAACTATTTCAACAAAAACATGACCCCCGAGGAGTACGAGCGTATCATGGCCGAGGTGCGCGAACAGAACCTCGAAAAGTTTGAGCAGCAAGAAGATGAGCAATAAACGAAATACCCCCCGTACCCTGCGCCAACGACTTGCCAAGATGCTGATCTCGGCCTTCGTCTGGTTGGGAGCCATTACGCTCTACTATGTGGTCTACTCGCTCTTCTTCGACACACCGACCGAGTATATGATGAAGCACTCGACCGACCTGCTGCGCGAGGAGTACAGCCGCCTGGAGGAGCGCTACGAAGAGTTGAAGGCTGTGGCCGAGAATGTCACCGAGCGCGATAAAAACATCTTCCGCATCCTCTTCGAGAGCGATCCCTACAGCCTCGACGAGGAGATGCGCACGGCCCAACTCTCACGCTTCGAGAGCCTGCAGGGCGAATCGACCTACCGCCTGAAGCGACAGCTGGGCGAGCGCACCCGCCAAATGGAGCAGCAGCTGGAGCGGCTGGCAGCCTCCTACGCCGCCATCGAAGAGCAAATCGACTCGCTGGGAAGTGCCGGCAGTCGGATTCCGGCCATCCAACCCGTCATCAACCCGCAGCTGAGCCTGCTGACCGCCTCCTACGGTATGCGCATCCACCCCTTCTACAAGACCCTGAAGTCGCATCAGGGGGTCGATTACACCATCCCCGAAGGTTCGCGTGTCTTTGCCACGGCCGACGGAAAGGTCAAAGAGGTATCGACCCGCAGCACCTCGGGAAAGAGCATTGTCATCGACCACGGCAACGGATTTGAGACCTCGTACAGCCACCTGGGAAAGATCAACGTCGTGCGCGGCCAACAGGTCAAGCGTGGCGACATCATCGCCCTATCGGGCAACTCGGGCCTCTCGTTAGCCCCCCACCTGCACTACGAGGTGCGCAACAACGGCATGCGCGTAGACCCGATTCACTACTTCTTCATGGAGCTCTCCCCCACGGAGTATCAGCGCATCATCCGCATTACACAATCTGGTATGCAATCATTTGACTAACAACAGAAAAGCACGATGCAATTAAAGCTCCTTTTAGTCGATTTCGACGGTACGCTGGCCGACACTCGCAAGGCCAATGCCCGAGCCTATGTGGCGGCTCTGAAAGAGGCTGGTTATCAGCTGACAGAAGAGGAGTATCTGAAGCAACACTTCGGGGTTCGCTGCCCCGATTTTCTGCGCTCGATCGGATTCACCGATCCCGAGCAGATTGACCGCATCCGAAGACGAAAAATCGAACTCTACCCCACCTTCTTTTCAAGCGTAAGACTCAACGAGCCCTTGTGGGCCTTCTGTCAGCACTTTCGAGAGCAGGGCGGCAAGGTATGGATTGTATCTACCGGACAGCCTGACAATCTTAAGAATGCGATGCGTTACCTCAAGTTGGAGAGTGGCGTCGACGGCATCCTCTCGGCCGAGGATGTGGAGCACCACAAACCCCATCCCGACGCCTTTTTGAAGGCGATGCAGATCGAGGGGTGTGAGCCCGAAGAGTGTTTGATTTTCGAGGACTCGAAGGTCGGCATCGAGGCTGCTCGTCGCTCGGGGGCGAACTATATGGTCGTAAATCTTGCGAATCGGCCAAAATAATTCCCAATTTCTACCCGATATTCCTATTTTTTTTCTATCTTTGTCCATCAGCAAAATCGCAAGAGAACCATTAGAAATAAACAAACAATAGAGATATGAAGAGATTTTTGGTAGCACTCCTGCTCGTATGGGGCTTTGGAGCGCAAGTTATGGCCCAGACGAGCGAGAATCGCAGTTCGGTGAAGATGGATTGGATGCAGCCCTTTGAGGCGGTGTCGGTCGAGGGGCCCGTGAAGGTGATTTTCAGCCGCGTGGCCGAGGGCGAGCAGATGCGTATCAGCTACGATACGAAGTCCAATACCGATTCGCGCGTAAAGGCCTCGGTAGACAAGTATGGCGTACTGAATATCCGTGAGCGCGGACTGCACGAGGGGGCCGATTCGATTGAAGTGTATGTACACTACCAGGAGCTTAAGAGCCTCTCGATCAGCGAGGCAAGTTTTAAGTTTAAAAATACGCTCGAGCAGGCTCGAATCGACCTGAGTTTCTCGGGCGGCGCCAAGGGCGAGCTGCCTCTTCAGGCCAAGGATGTGGTGATGACCATGACCGGCAAGTGCCAGGTGGCCCTGAAGGGTCAGGCCCGCTACTTCGACCTCAAAGTCTCGACCGCCAAGTTCGATGGCGGGGCCTTTGAGACGATGTCGGCCCGTGTAAATGCCTCGCATGGAGCCGAGGTGACGGTGATGGCCACCGAGCGCTTCGAGGCTACGGCCCAGCAGGCCCAGGTCCTCTATGGCGGCAACCCCTCGATTATCCGTACCACGGCCACCTTCTCGGGACGTGTCGAGCAGGTAGGGAAGGTGACGCTGGTGGGCGATAAAAAGTAGCCTGCCGAAATGATGGCAAATCGAGGCGAGACCTTTTTGGGTGAGGTGGCACGCAGCCTCTACACCCGTTATGGGGAGGATTTTTCCTCCCTTTCTTTGCTCTTTCCGTCACGAAGAGCCCGTCTCTTTTTTGCCGATGAGCTGGCCCGCATCGCCGACCGACCCCTCTGGGAGCCCGAATGGCTCTCGCTCGATGGGCTGCTCGAGGAGCTTTCGGGACTCCATACGGGCGACCGCCTGCGACTGATTGTCGAACTCTACAACATCTACCGCAACTACCACAACGAAGATTTCGATTCGTTCTACTTCTGGGGTGACCGACTGCTCTCGGACTTCGACATGATTGATAAGTACCGTGTCGATGCCGGGTTGCTCTTTGCAAATATTGCCGATTTGAAGGAGTTGGAGGCCGACCTCTCCTACCTCACGGCAGAGCAACGGAGAGTAATCAACCTCTTTTGGGAGGGGGTGCTGAACGAGACTCCCGACACGCCCGAGCGCCGCAAATTCCTGGAAATATGGAACTCGTTAGGGCCTATCTATCAACAATTTCGAGCCCGCCAATTGGAGTTGGGCTTTGCCTATGCAGGATTGGTTCAACGCACGGCAGCCGAGCGGCTGGAACGAGGAGAGGCTTCGCTCGATGAGTCGCGTCGCTATGTGGTGGCAGGATTCAACGCCCTCTCGGAGTGCGAGAAGCGCCTGTTCGACCACCTCAAGGCGCTGGGAGCCGATTTCTATTGGGATTATGACGAGAGCTACCTGCGTGCCCAGGAGCAGGAGGCGGGCATGTTCCTGCGCGAGAACTGCCGCCGCTACCCGGAAGTATTGGGTGAGGTAAGCCATGACAACGCACGCAAGGATAAGCAGTTGAAGGTCTACTCATTTGTCTCGGATGCCGTGCAGTGCAAATTCATAGGTCATATTTTAGATGGGTTTCGCACGGCCGAACAGCCATCGCTTGATAAGCGCACGGCTGTTGTGCTGACCGACGAAAACCTGTTGATGCCCCTGCTCAGCTCGCTGAACAACGAGCACGATGCGGTCAATGTCACGATGGGATTTCCGCTGAAGCAGACCTCGGCCTACACCTTTGTCGAGCGCCTTCTGGAGTTGCAATCCCACAGCCGCATGAAGGGCCAGGAGGCGGAGTTCTATCATGCCGACGTGATGGGTATTCTTACCCACCCCTATCTGAGTAGTGTAGAGCAAGATACCCTGCATAAGCTCAAGCAGGAGATTATCGAGAACCGACGCATCCGAGTCCCGGCATCGCTCTTTGCCGGCTCGCCGCTGCTGACCACCCTCTTTCAACCGATTGGCAATTGGCGCGAGTTGTCGAATTGGCTCCTTGCGGCCCTTGAGCAGATTGGCTCGGAGCCGAGCGAGAGTTTCGAGTCCGAAGAGCGGGCAGCGGCTATGATGATGATTTCGGAGGAGATAAGCCGACTTCGCAACTCAATAGATAGCTGCGAGATAGAGATATCGACCTCAATCTATACTTCGCTCTTGCGCAAGCACCTGCAGACCCTGCGTATTCCCTTTGATGGTGAGCCGCTGAACGGGGTGCAGGTGATGGGAATCCTCGAGACCCGCAACCTCGATTTTGAGAATGTGGTGATTCTCTCGATGACCGACGACAACTTCCCCGGGCGACTGGATTCGGGAGCCTCCTACATTCCCTACAACCTGCGTGCTGCCTACGGACTTCCCACCCCCGAGCACCACGAAGGCGTCTACTCCTACTACTTCTATCGCCTGCTGCAGCGAGCCCGCAACGTGGTGATGTGCTACTGTTCGCACGCCGACGAGAAGAGCACGGGCGAGGCGAGCCGCTACATTCGCCAGCTGGAGTACGAGAGTGGCCGCCCGATTCAATTCTATGAGGTGGGTGTCGATTTGAACCTGCCACCCGAGGAGCCGATTGTCGTTCCCAAGCTGGGACGTGTGCGCGAGGCGCTGGAGGCCTATCTGCACCCCCGAGAGCCCAAGGCCATCTCCCCCACGGCCTTCGCCCGCTACTTAGCCTGTCCCTTGAAGTTTTACTTTGCATCAATCGCCCATCTCAAAGAGCGTGAGGAGGTTTCCGAAGATGTAGACAATCCGCTCTTCGGCACCTTGCTGCACGAGTCGATGGAGCGCTTGTACCAACGCATCTTGAACGAGGAGCATCCGGCCAAGAGCTTGGAGGCAATGGTACGGGCCGGTGAGGTGGAGCAGGCAGTACGATTGACCATCGAGAAGGAGCTCTTCCGAGGTGAGCCGACCCCCGAGTCCGAATACCCGGGTAACCTCTTGTTGGTGCGCGATATTGTGGTGCGCTACATTCGTGGGGCCATCATCCCCTACGACTGTCGCCAAAACGACTTCAAAGTCGAGGGGTTGGAGTGCCCCGTAACATGCGACTTTTCATTCGCACACGATTGTCGTGTCCGCCTGGGCGGCAAGGCTGACCGCATCGACAGAATGGACGACGGTTCGGTTCGTGTAGTGGATTATAAGACCGGAGGTATTCATTTGGAGTTCAACGGCTTGGAAGAGCTCTTCGAGGGGCGCAACCGCAGCCTGAATGCCAACATCTTCCAGACCCTGCTCTATGCGCTGATGTTGCGCAGCAACGGCGAGAAGGATATCCGACCGGCCCTCTACTATGTGCGTCGTCTGAATCGCGAAGAGTTTTCGCCCTATATGATCGACAAATCGTCGGGCAGCGAGGCCCTAAACTATGCAGCCGTAGCCGACACCTTTGAAGAGCGCCTGCGCCAAAAACTCGCCGAGCTGTTCGATTTCGAGCTCCCCTTCCGCCCCTGCGAGGATGTCGAGCAGTGTCGATTCTGTGACTTTAAACCCATTTGCAGACGATAATGATGCGTGCCAAGATTCTCAATGCAAGTGCCGGGTCGGGAAAGACCTATCGGTTGGCCTACAATTATGTTCGCGACGTAATTTGGCAGCCGATGCTCTATCGCCATATATTAGCCGTGACCTTCACCAACAAGGCTACCGAGGAGATGAAGAGCCGTATTCTGAGGGAGATTCATCTGCTGGCCTCCAATGCCAAGAGCGACTACCTGGAAAAGCTGGCCGAGGAGCTGAAGTTGGAGCCCGACATGATTCGGCAGCGGGCCCGCAACGTGCAGAGTGCCATTCTGCACGACTACTCCCACTTCACGGTTCTGACCATCGACAAATTCTTCCAGCGCATCCTCCACGCCTTTATTCAGGAGTTGGGCATCGATCTGAACTACACGGTCGAGTTGGAGTCGGCCCCCGTGCTTTCGCGCGGTGTTGATGCACTGATTGAGCGCATTGCCGAGAACGAGGAGCTGAAGCGCTGGTTGGAGGACTTCGCCCGCGAGCGCATCGAGGAGCATGAGGGGTGGGACTTAAGACGTGATATTCTAAAGTTGGGCGGCGAGCTCTTCAAGGAGGGAAATCGCCAGGCGCTCGACGCTGCACGCTCAAAAGAGGACCTGGAGCAGATTATCCGCCAAGCCGAAGCCGAGCGCCAACGCTCGCAAAACGAATTTTTCGAGTTGGGGCGGCAGGCTGTGCAACTTATCGAGCAGGCAGGTCTTTCGATTGAGGAGTTCTCGTATGGTCGTCAGGGAGGAGCCTACTACTTTTACCGCGTGGCCAATAAGGAGATTACCGAGCCGAAGAGCCGCGCCCGCAAGTGTGCGGCATCGGTGGATGGGTGGATGACCAAGGCACGAAGCAAGGAGCATGGTTCGCTGTTGGCCGAGTTGCAGCCCCGTATGGCCGAGTTGTGCGACCACTACGACCGCCACATTGCCGATTGGAACAGTGTCCAACTCCTCAGGGAGCACTACCGTACCTTTGCCCTTTTGTCGGATCTCTACAAGGAGGTGCAACGCCTCTGGCGCGAGGAGAACTGTATGCTGCTGTCGGAGACCAAAAATATCCTCTCGGCCCTGATCGGAGAGAACGGAAGCCCCTTTATCTATGAGAAGGTGGGCAACCGCTACGACCGCTATTTTATCGACGAGTTTCAGGACACCTCGGAGCGCGAATGGCTCAACTTCCTGCCCCTGCTCGAGGACGCCCTCTCGCACAAGAGCCAGCTGACGCACGACGACGAGCCGGAGCCGGGCCACTCGGTGCTCTTGGTGGGCGACATCAAGCAGTCAATCTACCGTTGGCGAGGGGGTGATTGGCGGATTTTAGGCCAGAAGGCTTCAACCCAACTGCCGGGTGCCGAGGTTGAACCCATGCAGGAGAACTATCGTTCACGCCCCTTAGTGGTGGGATTCAACAACGAGGCCATCGACCATGTGGTCGAGAAGATTGACGAGCACCTGAACAGCCTTCTCAAGCAGGGTGAGATGAAGCCCGAAGTGCGCAGCGAGTTGCAGGGGACACTGAAACGAGCTTACACCAACCATCGGCAGACCCCGCGCAAAAAGAGCCACGACGAGGGCTATATCTCGGTGGAGACCTTCCACGAAGAGCCGGCACTTGTGGAGCGTATCTGTCAGGTGCTCGACCGAGGTTATCGCCCCTGCGACATCATGATTCTGGGACGCTCACGCAACGACGGAGCCCGTGCTGCCCGCACGCTGCTCGACTTCAAGCGCACCAATCGCGAAGAGCGCTACCGCTTCGATGTGATGACCCGGGATGCTCTGCGCATCGACTCCTCGCCCCTGACCGGCTTCCTGATTGCGGTGCTCTACCTGACCCTCGACCCCACGGATTCGATTCGTCGGGCCATCTGCAACCTCTACTTGGGGTTAGAGGCCGATACGCCGCTCGAGGCCGAGATGCTCGACCGTCTGGCTGCCTGGCGGCTGCTACCACCCGAGGAGGCCTTCACACGCATTGTCGAGCACTTCAAGTTACAGGAGCAGTGCGACCAGATTGCCTACCTGCAGGCGCTGCACGAGCAGATTATCCACTTCTCGGCGGGTCGCGTGGTCGATATTCCCCTCTTCTTAAGTTGGTGGGAGGAGCATGGCGCCAAGCGCTCGCTGAGCATCGAGCAGAGCCAAACAACCATTGAAATTACGACCATCCACTCGGCCAAGGGGTTGGAGAAGCCCGTGGTAATTATCCCCTACTGTTCGTGGTCGCTCGAACCCAAATCCTCGGGCGAGGTTCCGAACATCATCTGGGCCGAGGCCGAGGGAGGATTGAAGGAGGCGGGATGCGTGCCGGTGAAGTACCGCTCGGAGATGGCGGCATCGCACTTCTCGGAGAGCTACTACCGCGAGTTGGTCTACTCCTATGTCGATAATGTCAATCTGCTGTATGTCGCTCTGACCCGTGCCGTCGAGCAGCTGCATATCTTTATGCCCGCCTCGCGCCAGGGTATCGGGGCCTACCTCTGGGAGGGTATCACACGCACCGATACGGCGTGTGAAATTGGGGCGCTCAAAGGGGAATGCAACCCCACAGAGCAGGGCACACGCTGCACATTTGGCGACTTCTCGGCCCCCGAGCCGCAAAAAGTCCACAACCAAGAGCGCACAACCGAACACCTCACCCTCGAGAGCTACCCGTCGGCTCCCCCTGCACCGCAGCTCAAGTTCCCCCACACCAAGCACCTGGAGCATGGTGGCAAGGTCGAATTTTCGCCCCGCAACTTCGGTATTCTGATGCACCGCCTCTTCGAGCAGGCCACCGATCGCGAAGCTCTATACAAGAGCCTGCAACGCATGGAGCAGGAGGCACTCCTCTCTTCAGACGAAGCCTGCGAACTGCATCGCCGCATTGAGCAGACACTCTCCGATCCGGTGGTTGCATCGTGGTACGACGGCAAGTGGGATTCGGTACTCAGCGAGCGTGATATCATCCGTCCGATGTCGAGCAATAAAAAGGTTGAGATAAAGCGCCCTGACCGTGTAATGCTCAAGGGAAAACGAGCCGTAGTGGTAGACTATAAATTCGGCGAGCATACACCGAAGAGCAACCGCAGACAGATAACAGAGTATATGGAGCTGCTGCGTCAGATGGGCTACACCGAAGTCGAGGGTTGGCTGTGGTATGTCCGCCAGGGAAAGACGGAGCGAATAGAGGAATGATTCACAATTCACAATTCACAATTCACAATTCACAATTCACAATTGAAAGCTGACTGCTAAAATAATTTGAATTTTGAATTCTGAATTTTGAATTATTTCGTACCTTTGTCACGATGAAAACGACCCTCCTATCCCTGATTCCCGAGCAATTCCGCCGCCGAGGCGGCTGGGTCGTTGTGACCATCTTTCTGCGGGCCCTGCTCAACTTCCTGGGCCTGGCGCTGATGCTGCCCGTGCTGACCCTTATACTCGACACCGAGAGTATCCACTCGACCCCCTACCTCGAAGCCCTCTACCGCTGGGGTGGATTTCAATCCGACAAACACTTCGTGGTGGCTGTGGCCGTGGGTGTTGTGGTGGTCATTGCACTCAAAAACCTCATTGCGCTGGCGCTGTTTCGCACCGAACGGAACTACACCTACGCCCTCTACAGGCACCTCTCACGCTCGCTCTATACCACCTACTACCGCCGTGGTTTGGGCTTTGTCAAGCACGCCAACTCGGCCGTGCTGGCCCGTAATGTCAATGTCGTGAGTTTCTCGTTTGTGGCCGGCGTGCTGCGCCCAATCGCCACCATGGCTTGCGAGGTGATGCTGCTTATCCTGCTCTTTGGCGCCGTAGTGCTCTACAGCCCCAAGGCAGCTCTTTTGGTGGCGCTAATCTTCCTGCCAACAGCCTTGGTCTACTACCGCCTGGTACGCAGCCGCCTGAACCGCTATGGCGAAATCGAAAACCGTGCCCACCGCGAGAAGGCTCGTGTGGTGATGGAGACCTTCCGTGGTTATTCGGAGGTGGAGATAAACAATGCTTTCCCGATGATGCTCAAGCGTTTCGATCGAGCGATGGATGAGATTGTAGAGGTACAGCAGAAGAACGCCACATTGGGACAGCTGCCCTCGCTCTTCACCGAAACGGGTCTTGCCCTGGGTATGGCCCTGTTGGTGCTTATCAGCCTCGGAGGGTACAGCGGAGATATTCGTGTGCTGTTCGGTATCTTTGCCGTGGCGGCTCTGCGTCTGATGCCCTCGGTAAGAAGCCTGATGAGCGGCTGGGCCGCCATCAAATACAACCGCTACACGATTGATACGCTTCGTGAAGCCGAGATGGAGTCTGCAACTGAAGCCGAGAAGGAGGTCCGGCAGCTTAAGTTGCAGCAACAAATCGAGATACACGATGTTGATTTCCACTTTGAGGATGCCCCCGAGAAGCCCGTTTTGGAGCACTTCTCGCTTACGATACGCAAGGGTGAGCGCATAGGTATTCGTGGAGAGTCGGGCACCGGAAAGACCACGCTTTTCAACCTGCTGCTGGGCTTCTACTCTCCCACCGGAGGCGAGATTCTCATCGACGGACAACCGTTGAATGCGAAGAACCGTCGTGCCTGGCAAAACAGCGTAGGCTACGTCTCGCAGACGGTATTTTTGACCGACAGCACCTTTGCGGCCAACGTCGCCTTAGGTGCCACCGATCAGGAGATTGACCACACAAGGGTACGTCGTGCCTTGGAGCAGGCCCGTCTGGGAGAGTTTATCGACTCGCTGCCCTTGGGGGCCGACACCCCGATTGGCGAGTGCGGATGCCGCCTCTCGGGTGGTCAGCGTCAGCGCATCGGCATTGCCCGTGCC
>CAYRPL010000052.1:0-11087 GCA_964426045.1 uncultured Alistipes sp.
GGGCCTCCTTGAACTCCTCGTAGCTGCCGTCGAAGAGAAAACGCAGGGTGCGGCCGCGCGAGGTGGTGTTGTCAATCACCTCGGCCACCAGCAGGTCGTCGTCGCCGAAGTAGAGTTTGTTGCCGATACGAATCTTGCGGGCGGGGTCCACCAGCACATCCCACAGGCGCAGGTCGCGGTTCAGCTCGCGCAGCAGGAAGATTTCGATTTCGGCACCGGTCTTCTCCTTGTTTCCATACAGTCGGGCCGGAAAGACTTTGGTGTTATTAAACAGAAAGAGGTCCTTCTCGTCGAAGTATTCGATAATCTCTTTGAAGATGCGGTGTTCGATCTTTCCCGTCTTGCGGTCCAGAACCATCAGGCGCGACTCGTCGCGGTTGTCGGCAGGGTACTTCGCCAGCATCTCGGGCGAGAAGTCGTAGCCGTATTGTGAAAGCTTCATAGTTGAGTGTTTTTCTTTTTTGACAGACAACAAATTAAAGAGTATACGCAGATTTGGCTATTTTGTTTCACATTCGGCCAATTTTTTCAGGAAAAACTCCAAATCGTGGGCCTGACGTATCGTAAAACAGCCACTGCGGGTGCGACGAAGAGCCGTTAAGTGTGCTCCGCTTTGGAGAGCCTCGCCAATCTCGCGGGCCAGCGAGCGGATGTAGGTACCCTTGCTGCAACGTACGCGGATGCGGATGCGCGGCAGGTCATACTCCAGCAACTCGATTTCGTAGATGTTGATCAGGGCCTGGCGCAACTCGACGCTCTCACCGGCGCGGGCAATCTCGTAGGCGCGTACCCCCTCGACCTTCTTGGCCGAGTAGAGGGGCGGGGTCTGCAGACGCTCGCCACAGAGGCCTCTGAGTACCTCGCGTACTGCCTCCTCGGTGATGTGCTCCGTGGGGTAGGTCTTGTCGATAGGGTGCTCCAGGTCGTAGCTCGGGGTGGTGGCACCCAGCATCAGCTCGGCCTCGTACTCCTTCTCCTCGGCCTGCAGCTGATCGACCATCTTGGTCGCCTTGCCGATGCAGACAATCAGAATGCCCGTAGCCAGCGGATCGAGGGTTCCGGCGTGTCCCACCTTGATCTTCGGGTAGCCCACCTTGCGCAGATCGTACTTGATTTTGCGCACCACATCCGTTGAGGTCCAATCCAGGGGCTTGTCGATAACGGCAATGAAACCCTCGATGAAGTTGATACCCTTGAGGGTGAAGGGTTCGTTTTCGACGAAGTGCATTAGAGAACGAAGTTAAGGATGCACATCAGACCGGCCAGTGCGCAGTAGACGGCAAACCAGATCAGCTTACCACGCTTGACAATGTCAATCATAAACTTGCAGGCCAGGGCTCCCGAGATGAAGGCAGCCGCAAATCCCGCAACCAGGGGCAGGGTACCTACCTCCATAGCGGCCATGTCGCCCGAGAGAATATCTAAGAGCATCTTGCCCAGGATAACGGGAATCACCATCAGGAACGAGAAGTTGGCTACGGCCCCCTTCTGGTTGCCGAGCAGCAGACCAGTGGCGATGGTCGTACCCGAGCGCGAGAGGCCCGGCAGGGTGGCCAGCGCCTGACCGCAACCGATGATAAAGGCATCGCGGTAGGAGATCTGCTCCTTCTGGCGCGGCTTGGCGTAGTAGGCGAAGCTCAGCAGCACGGCGGTCAGCAGCAACATAAAGCCCACGAAGAGCAGCGACGAGAAGAGCGCCTCGATCTGATCACCGAGCAGAATGCCCACCACACCGGCGGGAATCATCGAGAGCAGGATTTTCAATACATAGCGCTGCTCGTCATTCAACGTCTTTGAAAACACCCCCTTGAAAAGTCGGGAGATTTCAGCCCACATAACCACAATGGTACTGAGCACCGTGGCGGCGTGGAGCGTTACGTCAAAGGTGATGTTGTTGTTGATCTCGACACCCAGAATCTCCTTGGCAATCTGCAGGTGTCCGCTGCTCGATACGGGCAGAAACTCGGTCAGTCCCTGCACGATACCCAACAGAATAGCTTCCAATGTATTCATAATTTTCGATTCTTAGTTTGCGGTTTTCGTTTTTATCGTAATGATTTATTAGAAATTGTTGCTTACTTCATATTTAATGATTGCCAAGTTGTATTTTCCGGTATCGTTGAATGTAAGTTCAAAGTTACGATTTGAGGTTGCCATTAAATCATATTCCATCTCTACCGTGTCGGGTATTACCTCCAAGTCTACGGTGTATTGGCTGCTCAAACCGCTGATGGCCAAAGTGTAAGTTTCGGCTTTTAGCAGATTGTTCTTTGTATTTTCCGGAATGGGACTCCACGAAAAGTCAAAAGTTGGTTCATCGACTGCCGTAACCTCGATTGTTTCGGTGATGAGGGTTCTTGTGCCACGCTTCACAATGAGTGCAATATCGTATGTTCCCAAATCTTCAAAGGTGATTTGGTACTCGCGGTCGTTTACCTTGGTGCAGGTGTATTGGTTTCCGCTCGTTTCGGCAGCGATGGTCACCGTAAGGTCAAATTCGGAGGCCAGCCCCTCGATGGACAGGTGGTAGGGCTCGTTGATCTGAAACTTGTTCTCCGTGTTCGGGAGCTCGGGGCTCCAAGAGTAGCCCATTTCGGGAATGTCGTATACCACAATCTCCACGGTCTCCCCCGCAAAGGCCTTCTCTTCGGTCACCGGGGTTATGGTTACTGTGTAGGTGCCGGCCTCAAGAAACTCAAAATTGAGCGTGCTGCCCCATTCGCTCACGGTGTAGTCCGATTCGTCGGCGTCCACCGTGTACTCCACCGTGTAGTCGATCTGATTTCCTCCGCTCTGGGTCACCGCTACACTGATGGTGCTGTTCGTTTGGCAAAGCAACTCGCTTGTGCTATCCGATCCGCTCCACTCAAAGGCAAACTCCGTGGTGGGGATAGGGTATAACTGCTGCAACTGGGCAATATCGTTCTCGCTAAACCCGCTCCACACCTCTGTATTGGATTCCGAGATAAATGTGTGGCTTTTCATAATTGTGGGGTCCCATAAATAGTCCAGCTCCTCTGTAATATCATCTAACCCTATAACGTGTCCTAATGCATGCATGATAAAGTACTTCTTTTGAGTATCTGATAGCAACCCCCACTTTTGATGTTGTGTATCAATCGCGACCATATTGGGAACTCCAGTAATCGTCCAATAATCTACATATTCTAATGTGTTTTGAATATATGAAATAGGTTGATTCTTTACATGTAGATAGGTGTTACATGCAAGATAACTATCTTCTGGTCTTAAATTTGTATAGAAGTGAATGTTGCAGTTTTTAATATTATTCCATTCGTCTATAGCGTTCAGAATCAACTGCGTAACATTATAATCATCATAATAGCAATATAGGTAAATATGTTGACTTTCTATGGGTAGATTTTTTCGGTCAGATATGCGAGTTGCCGGTTGCTCTCGATATATTCGTAAAGCCTCTTTTTGTATTCCTCCGGATTCACTTATCCTATAATAGGTGTCAAATTCCTGCACATAGGTGGTGTCAAACCCCAATTGAGCCAAAAGAATTTTGTCTTCCTCAATAGTGTATGGATATGCTGTGTTGTCCGGAACCTCAAGCGAGGAACGGGTTGTTCCAATGTCTAAGTTTTCTCTTTTGGAGCATTGAGGTACAATTTGCTCTTCTATTTCTGAGTTTGAGCAGTTACATAATAACGCAAGGCATAATATACCCATGATAAACTTTGCTGTTTTCATGATTTGTTTGTTTTATTGGATTGTTTCTTCTTTGGTAATTTCTATATCCACATGACAAATTTCTGTGTGATAAGATTCTTTCCATTCGGTTAGGGTCCCTCTAAACCATTCTGTTTCGTAATATATCTTTGTTTGGGGGTTGTAAAATCTTAATTTAAAAGTTGTATCTCCTAATTGGGGAAACCAAAAAGCGAAATATTGGCGCCCATAATATGGCTCTTTGATGTCCCAAACAGAATTTGCCTCTTCTCCTCTCATTATCGCATATAGAGCCCCTTCTTCGTAGAATCCTTCGTCAAAGGCGAGTTGGCTTCCATCCGATTGTACAACCCAAATGTAGAAATCATTTTCAGCAAAGAAATCGAATTCAAATTTTGTTTTAAATAGGATAAACAGAAGACCCTTGTATTGACCATTTTCCATCAATACCTGATGATGGTGGCCATAATATTGGGATGCCGACAAAATTTCCAAAATCAGCGGTTCATACACTGTGTCGGGGGTGGGGGTGGGCCCTTGGGGTTTCGGAGTTGGGGCTTCGGGGTCATTACAAGCCACTAAGCAGAGCAACAGAGCTGCAAGGAGTGTCAGTCTCTTGGTAATCATAGGGAATATAGTTAATTTCTGTTTTTGCTTTTTTGCAATAATTTCTATTTTGGGGTTAATTGTACCGTAATGCGCATTTCTTTGGTCGCTAAAGGCACTCGAATAACGGAGTAAATTTCTAATTACTCATTGCTCATTACTCATTACTCATTTTTTGAGTATGGCGTAGATTTCGAAGGCAAAGCCTGCCACAATCAGAATCGGGGCCAGGGTAATGCGTCGAAAAGAGAACATGGCATAGTTGAACTCCTCGGGCGAGGCGCTCTTGCCGCCGGCCATCAGAATCATGCCCAGCACAATGGCTGCAAAGCCGATAACCAGAAGCAGGTAGTTCTTCATGGCCAGGGGCATCTTTGCGTCGTTCTTGTCGGTAATTTCATTCAGCTTTTTCATCGCGTATAACTAATAAAGGTAAATCTTACTGCTTTTCATGTTCACGAAGCGATTGACCGCCAGGGCCGTGAAGAGCAACGAGAGCAGGCATCCGAAGGAGACCATTGCTCCGACAATGGCCCCAATCTTCTCGAGGGTGGCGAGCTGCGTAAGTTCGGGCACCGCCTCCCCCAATCCGTAGATGGCCGCCCCGAAGAGCAGCGAGGCCCCCAC
Source organism: uncultured Alistipes sp. (assembly GCA_964426045.1). Lineage (GTDB taxonomy): Bacteria > Bacteroidota > Bacteroidia > Bacteroidales > Rikenellaceae > Alistipes. The sequence continues at coordinate 4,930 of CAYRPL010000052.1, forward strand.
GCCGGCACGGATGCCCTGCACGATGCTTTCGCCCAGGAAGGGCCGCATAATGTACCACTTGGTCGCACCCACCAATTTGAAGGTGTTTATCAGGTAGCGCTTCGAGTAGATGGCCAGGCGAATCGTATTGGCCAGCAGAATAAGCGAGATCAGGAGCAGCGCTGCGGTGAAGAGCAGCAGCACGAAGCGGATTTTGCCCACGGTCTTATGCAGTCGCTCGGCCATGTGAGCGGGGTAGCTTACCCGCTCGACCCCCTCCATCTGCTCGATGCGGGCGATAAACTTATCGACCTCTCCCTGCTGCTCGGCCTCGGCGGCGAGGTGTACCTCGAAGCTGTCCAACAGGGGATTCTCCTCCAATATCTCCTCAAATTCGTGTTCGAACATGGCACGAAAGTCGGCATCGGCTGCCTTCTGCTCGCGGGTCGAGAAGTCGATCGAGCGCACCAGGGGCTCGCGTTGCAGCTGCTCGCGAATCGCCTCGGTCATCTCGGCATCGGCACGGTGCATCAACTCGACGGTGAGGGTTACCTGCTCCTGCAGGTTGTGGGCCACGGTCAGGGCCGCAGCCATCAGGTAGCCTACCGAGCCCAGCAAAAAGAGCACCAGCGAGATACTGAGGGTCGAAATCAGGTAGGAGTGTCTGACCTTGCGTTTGAGCCGTTTATCGTCTTTCATTGCGCTATTGTTCGTTTCTGTTTTGTTTCTTTACCTTCCCATCTCGAAGTCGAAGAGCAACCAAAATTAGAAAACCGCCCAGAATCAGCAGCGAGCAGACGAGCGTCACCGCCTCGACCGCACCCCAGGCCGGCGCACGGAATCGCCACTCGACGATGTGTCGGCCGGCGGGCAGCTGCATACCGCGCAGCACATAGTTGGCTCGGAAGTAGGGGGCCTCTTCGCCGTCAATTGTTGCTCTCCACCCCTTGTCGTAGTAGATTTCGGAGAAGAGGGCCACAGCCGTCTCCGAGGCCTCGTATTCGTAGGTCAGGTGGTTGGGCTGGTAGTCGGTCAGGCGAATCGAGCCCGTAAAGCCCGCACCATCGGCCGCCGGCTCCCACTTCAGGTAATCGGCTTTGTCGATATCTTCGCTACGGATGATGGCGACATGTGTGGGATCTACCTCGCCCAGGCGGCGAAGCTCCTCTTTGGCCGAGGAGGCGGTCAGCGTATGCTCCACAAACCAGGCGGCACCGGCGGCCGTCGGTCGCTGCATCACCGAGTCGGGCGAGAGGATAACGTAGCGTGTGTTGAGCATATCCAATACCCCCTCGTCAAACTTCGTCAGGTAGTGGTCAATCAGATCCTGGTAGCGGGAGAGCTTGGCTCCGTGGTAGCCGCCCACCGAGCGGTGGAAATAGCTGGTTGTAGCGTCGTTGAAGGGGCTGACCGTGAGGTTCAGCACTCGGTAGCCGGGCTCCGTGTCGGCCATGATTTGGCGGTCGGCGGCAGTCGGCGTGACACGGTTGCGTTGGGCCGTCTGGAAATTGTCGTGGTTCAGATAGCGCAAATCGACCGGCACCAAATCGACCAGTACCAGCAGGGTAACGGCCGTCAGCAGCAGACCCCGCTTCATCCCTCGCTTCAGGTAGACCCACAGAGCGGCAGCGGTGAGCAGCACCAGTGTCAGCGAGCGCCAGGCATCACGCTCCATAATCGAAGCACGCTCGGCCGCCATCGCCTCGGCCGTGATGCGGCCCAGCTCGATGTCGAGACCCTGGCGCAGCTCGCTCTCCATTCCCGCCTGGCGGAACCAGGCACCGAACTCGGCGGTCATCTCCTCCTCCGAGGCGGCATAGCCGAAGTCGAAGAGCGACGTGCCGGCCACGGCAAAGAGCAGACACAGACCTCCGACCACGCCCGTAGCCCAGCCTAAGGCCCGCAGGGGCTTCGTTTGGGGGGTGCTGTTATCCGCATCCCAAAGTTTTGAAAGGGCAACAGCCGCCATCAGGGGCACACTCCATTGGATAACCACCAAGAACATCGAGACGGTGCGGAATTTGTTGTAGCCCGGCAGCCAGCGGAACATCCACTCCGTGAGCCCCATCAGGTGGGAGCCCCAGGCCAGGAGCAGAGCCAGCAGCGAGGCTGCGACCACCCACCAGCGGTTGCGGCCGCGACTTAAGAGCAGGCCCACAACGGCCAGCAGAATCACCACGGCACCCAGGTAGGTGGGGCCGGCCGTGAAGGGCTGGTCGCCCCAATAGGCCGGCAGCTGGCTCGCAAGCGAGGAGAGTCCATAGGGTTGCAGCGCCTCGGCCACCTCGCCACTGCGGGCAAACGAGCGCATCGAGTCACCACCCATAAAGTCGGGAATCAGCAGGTTCCAACTCTCGGCCGGGCCGTAACTCCAGGCCGTGGCGTAGGCCAAATCGAGCCCCTCGCTCGGGGCTTCACCCGCCTCGGCGGTCAGCTCCGAGCCGCCACGAATCGTATCGGGAGTGTGTTGCAGCGTATACCAAAGGGGCGAAAAGTTCGAGCCGAGGGCCAGCAGACCCGCCACAGTGAGCAGGGCTGTGCGACGCAGGAAGTCTGTTGTGCGGCTTTCACGTAGGGCGAACACCCCTTCCGAGAGCCAAAAGAGGGCCATGGCCACCAGGAAGTAGTAGGTGATTTGGGGGTGGTTGGCGCCAATCTCGAGCGAGGTAAAGAGCCCCGTGAGGGCAGCTCCCACCCAGCGGTTCCCCCGCAGGGTTATCCACGCTCCACCCATCATCAGCGGTGCATAGACCAAGGCCCACATCTTGGTGATGTGTCCCGCCCCGATGATGAGCAGGAAGTAGGTCGAGAGTCCGTAGGCCAGCGCCGGCGGTATGGCGACCCAGCCATTTGTGCGCATCATGCGCAGCATCAGCCACATGGCCAGCATCGCAAAGAGCAGGAAGGCGGCCGGTGTGTCGAGAATCCGTACCAGCTGCCCCACCGTGTTTTTGACCAATTGCGCCGGATAGGCGACGTTGATCAGGTAGGCGGGCATACCGCCAAACATACCACCGGTCCATTGGGGATCCTCACCCGTCTCGGCACGGCAGACGCGAATGTCGTGGGCCATGCCCTCGTATTGCACCACGTCGTGCTGCGGTAGCTCCTCGCCTGCAAATTGGGGGGCAAAGTAGAGGGCGCTGACCACAAAGAAGAGCAGTGCGGCCACCCCGAAGGGGAGTAGTCGCCGGGCAATGTGCGAAACAGATGGGTGATTCCGATTCTCCATGTAAAAGGCTGTTATTCCAATCTGCAAAGGTACGACAATTTTATGGAATTTCAGTCCTGATACCTAAATTATAGAGTTTTTTTGGACAAAAACCGCTTTTTGGTGGATAAAAGAGCTCCTTTTTGAGGTTGGGTGGTGTTTATTCTGTATTTTTTTGTATCTTTGCGTGATGTTCAGCGGGTGCCATGTCGGGCAGCCCTGCACAGGAAAAACTCAGAAGATTTTGTATGATAACACTCGATGTGATACGCCGCCCGGTTGAAGAGCTTTTAGAGGAGTTCGACGGCTTTGTGGTCAGACAGTTCACTGCCGATGGAGAGCTCCTCTCCGAGATGTTGCAACACGCCCTCTCCTCGCGTGGTAAGGGGGTGCGCCCGTTGTTGGTCTTTCTTGCAGCGCTGCTCCATGCTGGCCAGAAGCAGAAGGTGGGCCGTCGCAGCCATATTGCCGCGATGCTGGTCGAGATGATTCACACCGCCTCGTTGATTCACGACGATGTGATTGACGAGGCCGACGAGCGTCGGGGAAAGCCCTCGGCCAATGCCCTCTGGCAGTCGCGTAATGCGGTGATTCTGGGCGACTTCATCCTGGCACGCAATATGTCCATCGGACTCGAGAGCGGACAGTTTGATCTGGTGGCCCACATCACGCGGGCGATGACCGAGCTCTGCGAGGGCGAGGTGTTGCAGAGCGAGAGTGCCCGCCGGCAGATTGCCACCCGTGAGCGCTACTTTGAGGTGATTCGCCGCAAGACCGCCACGCTGCTCTCGGTGAGTGCTTCGGCCGGAGCCCTCTCGGTGGGGGCCTCGCACGAGGAGGTCGAGCGGATGCATCGGATTGGTGAGGCGCTCGGTATGGCCTTCCAGATTCAGGATGATGTGCTGGACTACACCCCTGCAGCCAAGACCGGAAAGCCGACCAACAACGATTTGAGGGAGGGAAAGATTACTCTGCCGCTGCTCTATGTGCTGGAGCACGCCACCGAGGAGCGCAAGCAGGAGTTGCTGGAGCGCCTGCAACGCTGCCACAGCGATTCGGAGCAGGTGCACTATCTGCAGACTGTGGTCGAGCAGTGCGGAGGCCTGGATGAGGCGAAGCGTGTGATGGAGGAGTATGTTCTAAAGGCCGAGCAGTTGCTGAGCCACTATCCCCGCTGCGAGGCCCGAGAGTCGCTCGAGATGCTGGGTCGCTTTATTGTCGAGCGCATCTCCTGATAAGGGGACGATGATTGATGTAGACCACTGACGTATAGATAGGTTCTATTAACGTATAGATGGGTCCGGACTTGTATAACCAAAAAATAGAAGAATTTATGGAACAGAAGAGAAGTTATGCACTGCCTATTGCAGTAATGTTTGCGCTCTTTTTTATGATCGCATTCGTGACGAATTTTGCCGGCTCGATGGGCGTGATTGTCCAGAACCAGTTTGGAGCCAGCAATGCACTTTCGCAGCTTGGCACGCTGGCTAATTTTATTGCTTACGCCTGCATGGGTATTCCGGCGGGTCTGATTCTCAAGCGTCGCGGATATAAGTTTACCTCGATGGCTGCCGTGACGGTGGGCTTTGTGGGTGTCGGTATTCAGTTCTTGTCGGGTTATGTAGAGTCCTTCGGGGTCTATGTCCTCGGAGCCTTCGTCGCCGGCTTCTCGATGTGTATGCTCAACATTGTGGTAAACCCGATGCTCAACACCCTCGGAGGTGGCGGTAATAAGGGTAATCAGCTGCTCCAATTGGGCGGTTCGTGCAACTCGGTGGGTGGAACCCTGGCCCCGATTCTTTTGGGTTACCTGATTGGCGGTGAGGCCTCGGCAGCCACGGTGAGCCAGGCGGCTCCCGCGATGATCAGTGCCATGGCCATCTTCGCTGTTGCCTTTGTGATTATTGCCCTGACGAAGATTCCCGAGCCCCACATGGAGTCGGCCGAGGAGCGTGCTGCCCGCCTGAGCGGTAAGCAGCAGAAGGATGCCTATGGCCCGATGTCGTTCCGCCACTTTGTGCTGGGAGCCGTGGCCATCTTCTTCTATGTGGGTATCGAGGTGGGTATCCCCAATATCGCCAACCTCTATATGTCGGATTTGGAGTGGGTGGGCCCCGCAGTCGCTGGTACGGTGGTGGGTGCCTATTGGTTCCTGATGATGTGCGGCCGTCTGATTGGCGGAGCCATCAGTGCCAAGGTCTCCTCGAAGGCGATGCTCTCGACCGTCTCGACGGTGGCCATCCTCTTTGTGCTCTGCCTGATGTTTATCCCCGAGAGTCAGCGTGTGACGATTCCCTTCTTGGGCAGTGAGGTGCCCCTGAAGATGCTCTTTATGCTGCTCTGCGGTCTCTGTACCTCGGTGATGTGGGGTGCCATCTTCAACTTAGCCGCCGAGGGCCTGGGTAAGTATACGCCGGCCGCCTCGGGTATCTTTATGGCGCTGGTTTGCGGTGGCGGTATCCTCCCCTTTGTCCAGGGCTATGCCGCCGACCTGGTGGGCTTCATCCAGAGCTATTGGGTGATTGTCGCCGCCTTGGGTTACCTGCTCTTCTACGCCCTCGTCGGCTCGAAGAATGTGAATAAGGATATTCCCACGGCTTAGTTCAATTAGCAATTAGTAATTGGCAATTAGTGGTTAGAAATGAAAGGCGCCTTCGGGTGCCTTTTTTTGTGGGAGGTGTGGGAATTTTAGGATAATGAATTTAAGGAAGTTAAAGAATTTAAGGGGTTTAAGGAGTTTAAGGGGAAATTATAAGGTTACTCCCTAAATTCCTAAATTCCTTAATCTCCTTAAATTCCCTAAACTCCCTAAACTCCTTATTTAGTCGCCTCTCTATTTTTCCGGGTCAATGTATAAAGTAGAAAGAAAAAGTCAGTCATTCCGAGGATTTCTATTTTAGGGCCTAAAGGAGAGCCTATTCGGTGCATAGAAATCCGTGGGAATCTCCCAATCAAAAGAGGTTGCGGA
>CAYRPL010000053.1:0-10609 GCA_964426045.1 uncultured Alistipes sp.
AGAACGGCACGGAGGATTGGATCGCCTTCGTCGGTCTGCAGGAGGGTCGCCCCTATGAGATCTTTACCGGTAAGTTGGAGGAGGATGCCATGTACATCCCACCCAAAATCACCTCGGGACACATCATCCGGGTACGCGAGGAGGATGGCACCAAGCGTTACGACTTCCAATACAAGGATCGCTACGGCTACACGAACACCATCGGAGGTATCTCGCGTCTGTTCGACGAGGAGTTCTGGAACTACGCCAAGCTTATCTCGGGTGTGCTGCGCCAGGGTATGCCCATCGAGAATGTCGTTTCGCTCATCGAATCACTGCATCTGGACAGCGCCTCGATCAACACCTGGAAGACCGGTGTGGAGCGTGCCCTGAAGCGTTACATCTCCGACGGCACCAAGCACAAGGGTAAGTGCCCGCAGTGCGGCCAGGAGAATATGGCCTACCAGAACGGCTGCCTGACCTGCATGTCGTGCGGCTACTCGAAGTGCGGTTGATGCCTCGATTTTATTATCAAAACACCCCAAACCGAGAAGTTTGGGGTGTTTTTTTGTAAATTTTGTGCATTTATGTCCGATTTTCGCACCTTATTACAAAAAAAACATTATCTTTGTCCCGTTAAATAGCCGCATTGGAATTTTTTTGAAAACAGAAAGAAGATTAACTAATTAAAACATTACACAGATGAAAAAATTATTTCTTTTGGCATTGTGCACCGTATTTGCCGTAAATACCTTTGCACAGGATGGTGAAGCTCCGGCCAAGAAGCCGAGCAACAAGGGCTTTGTAACCAACGGCTTCTGGGACAACTGGGAGGTTTCGCTGGGCGTAGGTACCACCTATGAGAACATCAGCAACAAGCTCGGTGAGCCCGACTATGGCGAGGCCCTCAAGTGCCTGGGTCTGGAGGTTAATGCCGCCTTCACGAAGTGGTTCCACCCCATCTGGGGTGTTCGCGGTCAGCTGCAGGGTGGTTTCTCGCGCGGCTATGCTACGCCCGCTGCCAAGGCTCGCCTGGTGACCAACTTCCTCTATGCGCACGCTGACGCTATGATGAACTTCTCGAACTGGGTAGGCGGCTACCGTGAGGATCGCGTTTACTACGCTGTTCCCTTCCTCGGTTTCGGTTACCAGCTCCAGGACGTATTCGATGGCAGCAAGCCCAACAATGGTGAGTTCGCTGCTACGATCGGTCTGTTGAACAAGTTCCGCGTATGCAACTGCGTAGACATCAACCTCGAGCTGAAGGCTTGGGCTTACGCCGAGCGCGACCACGTTCTCTCGCGTGGTGGTAAGGGCATCATCTCCTACAGCGCCACGGTAGGTGCTTCGTACCGCTTCGGCAAGCGCAACTTCGAGCGCAAGGTTGCCGGTAGCGACGCCGACGCTGCTGCTTACGCCGCTCTGCTGGCTGAGAAGGATGCCGCTCTGGCCGCTGCTGCTGCCGAGGCTGAGGCTCTGCGCGAGGCTGCCAACAAGAAGCCCGTAGAGGTTCTGGTTGAGAAGCAGGTAGAGGTTTATGTAGGTGGCAAGGCTGTTGTATTCTTCGGTCTGGGTAGCACGAAGCTCACCGACCACGAGAAGATTACGCTCGACTTGAAGGCTGACCAGATCAAGAACGGTCCCGCCATGAAGGTTTACCACATCGAGGGTCACGCCGACTCGAAGACCGGTAGCGCTTCCTACAACCTCAAGGTTTCGGAGGCTCGTGCCAAGGCCGTTTACGACTACCTGGTTGAGAAGGGTGTGAAGCCCGAGCAGCTCACCTACAAGGGTGTAGGCGACAAGGAGGAGCCCTTCACGACGGCTGAGACCAACCGTGTTGCTATCATCGAGTAAACAGTTTTCGATTTTATAGGGCATATTTGCCCTTGCAGTCGCGGAGCGCGAATGGAATGTACACCAAGTACTATCCATCCGCGCTCCACTTCTTTAAGAACAAATCTGCTCCTCTAAAATCAAAAACCGTCATAATGACGGCCCTATGCCCTATTCTTTAACTTTACATCTCGGGATGTAACATTTATTTGTGGAGTAGGGGAAATTCACAATTCACAATTGAACTGGGGGAACTGCGAAGACTGGGGAGACTAAGAGGATTCCTAATTCCTAATTAAAATACAAAATAATTGTGAATTGTGAATTCTGAATTGTGAATTATTTCGTACCTTTGTGCTATGCTGTTAAGGAAACTATCGCTGATAAACTTTAAGAACATCACGCAGGAGGAGTTACTCCTGGGTGAGGGGATTAACTGTTTTGTCGGGGACAACGGAGCGGGCAAGACCAATATCATCGACGCCATCTACTACCTCTCGATGTGCAAGTCGGCCCTGCCGACCACCGACGGGCAGAACATCCGCCACGAAAGCGACTACTTCCTGCTCGAAGGGCTCTACCGCACCGATTCGGAGAAGAGCGAGCAGGTGGTTTGCAGCTTCTCGCGCAAGGGGGGCAAGGTACTGAAACGCAACGGCAAGGAGTATGAGCGCCTGGCCGACCACGTCGGGCTGGTTCCGGTGGTGATTGTCTCCCCCGCCGACTCGACCCTTATCAGCGATGCGGCCGACGAGCGTCGCCGCTATCTCAACGGCTTTATCTCGCAGCTCGACCGCCCCTATCTGGCGGCTGTGATGCGCTACAATGCTGTGCTGGGCGAACGAAACCGCCTGCTGAAGATCTCCTCGGATGAGGATATGCTCTCGATCTACGACCACCAGCTGTCGGAGCAGGCGGCGCTTATTCACCGACTGCGAGCCACCTACATCGAGCGCCTGGGGCCCCTTGTCGAGGAGTTCTACCGCGCCCTCTCGGGCGATCGGGAGCAGGTGAGCCTGAGCTATCGCTCGGAGTTGAACGAGGCTCCCTTAGAGGAGATTCTGCTTCGCAACCGCCAGCGAGATCTGGTCAATCAATTCACCACCTCGGGCATACACCGCGACGACTTAGTCCTCAAAATCGGGGGCTACCCCCTGCGCAAATATGGTTCCCAGGGGCAGCAGAAGAGCTTTCTGATTGCCCTGAAGCTGGCTCAATACCGCATCGTGGCCTCGGAGCTCAGCGAGCGCCCCATTCTGCTGCTCGACGACCTGTTCGACAAGCTCGATGCGGGGCGTGTGACACAGCTGCTGCAATTGGTTCGCGAAGAGGGCTTCGGACAGATTGTCATCAGCGACTGCAACCCCACACGCCTGAAAAATATCCTGGACCTTGCCGAGGCCCCCTACACACTCTTCACGGTCAGCGGAGGGGCCATCACCCAATGAGACGCACCAAGACCCTGCTGATGGGAGAGCTGCTCGACGAGTTCTTCAAGCGCCCCTATGTCGCAGCCAAGGTCGCCGAGGGGCGACTGCCCGAGACCTGGCGAGCCATCGTAGGGGAGCAGGCCGCAGCCCAGACTGCCGAGCTGAAGTTAGAAAATCACGTTCTCTATGTGCGCATGCACTCGGCCATCCTGCGCTCCGAACTCTTCTACCAGCGCGAGGCTCTGCGTCGTGAAATCAACGAGCGCTCGGGCGTAAAGTTGGTAAATGCGGTGATTATTCGCTGATTCTGCGCTATTTTCTACGATTTTTTAACACCTTTCGCTTATTTTTAAGAAAAAAGCGCTAACTTTGCGTGTTATTGCGCAGTATGAGCAACAACCGTGTTGGCAACAGCGCAATCAAAGAGCTCAGAAATGAGCTGACAACGAGCGAAAACAAAATAATTGAAAAAACTAAAAAATAGAACTATTATGGCAAAAGAAAAGATTTTGAAGCCCGAAGAGGAGACCCTGGGCGTAGCAATGAGCAAGACCGAGAGCTTCCTGGAGCAGCACTCGAAGTCGGCAACCTACTGCATCATCGCACTGCTGGTGCTGGGTGCCGCCATCTTCGGCTACAAGAAGCTGATTGCAGAGCCCCGCATCGAGAAGGCTGCCGAGCTGATGATGCAGGCCGAGAATCGCTTTGGTGAGGAGAACCCCGACTTTGAGCTCGCCCTGAATGGCGACGCCAATGGCGCCGGCTTCCTCGAGGTTGTTGAGCAGTACGGCTCGACCCCCTCGGGTAACCTGGCCAAGCACTGCGCCGGTATCTGCTACTACAAGCTGGGCGACCTGGAGAACGCCGCCGCCTACCTCAAGCAGTACAAGGCCGTGAAGGGTCTGCCGGGGGCTATCGTAAACGCTCAGAACCTGGGTCTGCAGGGCGACATCGCTCTGGAGCAGGGCAACTACAGCGCTGCCGCCAACCTCTACAAGAAGGCTGTGGTCGCTGCCGAGAACAACTACACCTCGCCCCTCTACCTGCGTAAGGCCGGTATCGCCGAGCAGCTGCAGGGCAACAAGGAGGCTGCCAACGCCTACTTCCAGCAGATTCTGACCTCCTACCCCGCCTCGATGGAGGCTCGTGAGGCCGAGAAGCTGATTGGTGCCAACAACTAAAAGCGGGCATGGTGCGTATCTCCGGCTCCCAGAAATCGCTGTCACTTCCCGCGGCTGACGAGATGGCCTTCGGGATTGTCGTTGCTGAAGGGTACGGAGACATCACGGGAATCCTCCTCGAGGGGGCCGTGCGCACACTCAAGGAGGCGGGATGCCTGGAGCACAACATCCAGATTAAGAGCGTTCCGAGCCTGATGAGCCTCTCGATGGCCACGCAGTTCTTCGCCGAATATACCGACGTAGACGCTGTGCTGGTCTTGGGCTGCCACCTGCGGGGTGACGAAAACAGCCCCCTGATGCCGACCCTGGCTCAAAACATCCTCCAAATCCAGCTGCAGTGGAACATGCCCTGCGCCTGGGGAGTCGTCGAGGCCGAAGACCGAAGTGCCGCCTTCGAACATAGCGACCGCGGCATCTACGCCGCCGCCGAGGCCATTCGCTTGGTCCGCCTGCAAATCGACATGGAGGCCGCCTCTCCCAACGCCTCGCCCGACCGCCGCAATCTGAATTAGCCGGAGGGGGTGGGCAGGAGATGTCACCGAGGAGGGCAGAGTGTGCCAGCGAGGAGAGTAGGCCATGTCACCGAGGTCATAAAAACTAAATGGGCTGTATCCAACAGGTACAGCCCATTTAGTTTTACATATTCAAATTAGAACTTATAGCAGGCTCCAAGGGTAATCACAACAGGATTCTTGCGCCACGACTCAAAGACCGGCATCCACTTCACGCCGGCCGTCAAATCCCAATCACGGGCCACAGCAAAGTCGGCACCGGCACCCAGATTCAGACCAAAACCCCACTTACCCATATCGCTCACCGTAACACCTGCCACGGGATAGAGGGTCCACTTGGGGGCTACCTCAAAGAGGTAGTGCAGATCGCAGTTGATATCCACCGAGCAGGCGCTGTGGAAGAGAATCGAGGCTGCGGGCTCGATGCGCAGTGCATCGGTAAAGTTGTAGCGGGCAAATACACCGAGGCTGGCGATGGCTCCATCGCCCGAATTGGCATAGATGTTCAAACGCGGGCCGAGAGTCCACTGACCGGCCTCCTGAGCCGAGGCAACCGAAAACGAGGCTGCCAGAATGGCGACTAACAAGAGTAATTTTTTCATCGAACTTCTGTTTTTTGTTTCCTGTATTACAAATATAGTGCATTTCTTCGGAAAGCGCCAAATAAAATCAATAAACCAGGCGATTTTTTCAATAAGCGAAGTGCAACGGAACAGAAACGCAGAAGAATCAACAGACCCAAAAAAGGAGTCGCGAATGGGCAAACCCACTCGCGACTCGCTGTTATCAACAGTTCAGATATCTTACTTCTGGTTCAGTGCTGCGTGAGCCGCTGCCAAGCGTGCGATGGGCACACGATAGGGCGAGCAGCTGACGTAGTTCAGACCGGCATAGTGGCAGAACTCTACCGACGAGGGCTCACCACCGTGCTCACCGCAGATACCGCACTTCAGGTCGGGGCGCGTGCCACGGCCCTTGAATACAGCCTCGCGAACCAGCTGACCTACACCGTTGCGATCCAGAATCTGGAACGGATCGGCCTTCAGGATACCCTTCTTCAGGTATACGGGCAGGAACTTGGCGATATCGTCACGCGAGAAACCAAGGGTCATCTGCGTCAGGTCGTTGGTGCCGAACGAGAAGAACTCGGCAACCTCGGCAATCTGGTTGGCGGTAACGGCAGCACGGGGAACCTCGATCATCGTACCTACCAGGTAGTCGATGCGGTCGTTGCGCTCGGCAAATACCTCATTGGCTACACGGTCGATGATGTTCTTCTGGTAGCGGAGCTCCTTGTGGTTACCCACCAGCGGAACCATGATCTCTACCTTCACATCGGTACCCGAAGCCTTGACGTTCATGGCAGCCTCGATGATGGCGCGAGCCTGCATCTCGGTAATCTCGGGATAGGTGTTACCCAGACGGCAACCACGGTGACCCAGCATCGGGTTCACCTCGTGCAGATACTCAACCTTGGCGGCTACGGTCTCGTAGTTGATACCCAGAGCCTCGGCCATCTCACGCTGCTCCTTCTCGGTGTTGGGGGCAAACTCGTGCAAGGGGGGATCCAAAAGACGAACAATCACGGGATAACCCTTCATGGCCTTGAACAGACCCTCGAAGTCACCACGCTGCATGGGGAGCAACTTAGCCAGAGCTACGCGACGACCGGCCTCGTCATCGGCCAAAATCATCTCGCGGACAGCCTTGATGCGGTCACCCTCGAAGAACATGTGCTCGGTACGGCACAGACCGATACCCTCGGCACCGAAGGCGAAGGCCTGAGCGGCATCACGAGGCGTGTCGGCATTGGCGCGAACCTTCATGGTGGCATACTTGCCGGCCAGCTCCATCAGCTGTCCGAAGTCACCGCTCAGGTCGGCATCCTGCGTAGCTACCTGGCCGAGGTAAACCTCACCGGTCGAACCGTTCAGCGAGAGCCAATCACCCTCCTTCACGGTGTAGCCGTTCACCTGAATCGTGCGAGCCTTGTAGTCGATGAGCAGCTCACCGGCACCCGATACGCAGCACTTACCCATACCACGAGCCACAACGGCTGCGTGCGAGGTCATACCACCGCGGGCGGTCAGAATACCGGCAGCGTCCAACATACCCTTCAAATCCTCGGGCGAGGTCTCGATACGAACCAGGATAGCCTTCTTACCAGTCTCATTGAGCACCTTCTCGGCATCCTCGGCGAAGAATACAACGGGACCCGAAGCGGCACCCGGCGATGCGGGCAGACCCTTCGTAATCACGGTAGCGTTCTTCACAGCGGCCTTATCGAATACAGGGTGGAGGAGCTCGTCAAGCTTGGCGGGCTCGCAACGCAGTACGGCGGTCTTCTCGTCAATCAGACCCTCGCGGAGCATATCCATAGCAATCTTCACCATAGCGGCACCCGTGCGCTTACCGTTGCGGCACTGAAGCATCCAGAGCTTACCGTCCTGAATCGTGAACTCGATGTCCTGCATATCGGTAAAGTACTGCTCGAGGTGGTGCTGAATCTCGTTGAGCTCGGCATATACGGTAGGCATAACCTCCTCCAGCGAGGGGTACTTCTCCTTACGCTCCTCCTCCGAGATGTTCTGAGCCTTGGCCCAGCGCTTCGAGCCCTCGATGGTGATCTGCTGCGGGGTGCGGATACCGGCAACCACGTCCTCACCCTGGGCATTTACCAGGTACTCACCATTGAAGATGTTCTCACCCGTAGCGGCGTCACGCGAGAAGGCAACACCCGTTGCGGAGTTCTGACCCATGTTACCGAATACCATGGCCTGAACCGATACAGCGGTACCCCACTCGGCGGGGATGTTGTTGAGCTGACGGTAGAGGATGGCACGCTCGTTCATCCACGAACCGAATACGGCGCAGATGGCACCCCAAAGCTGCTCCCAGGGGCATGCGGGGAAGTCCTTGCCTGTCTGAGCCTTCACGGCAGCCTTGAACTTGACTACCAGCTCCTTCAGATCCTCAACCATGAGGTCGGTATCCATCTTTACACCGCGCATCTCCTTCTGCTCCTCGATAATAACCTCGAAAGGATCCTGATCCTCCTTCGATACGGGCTTCATGCCCAATACTACGTCACCGTACATCTGTACGAAACGGCGATACGAGTCCCAAGCGAAACGGGGGTTACCCGAGAGCTTCGACACAGCCTCAACAGCCTCGTCGTTCATACCCAGGTTCAAAATTGTATCCATCATACCGGGCATCGAAGCACGAGCACCCGAACGTACCGATACGAGCAGCGGAAGCTCCTTATCGCCGAACTTACGGCCGGTGAGCTTCTCGATGTTGGCGATAGCGCGCTCAACCTCAGGCTTGAGCATCTCGACAACAGCATCCTTGCCCTGCTTGTAGTACTCCGAGCAAACCTCGGTGGTGATGGTAAATCCGGGAGGAACGGGAATACCAATCAGGTTCATCTCGGCCAAGTTGGCACCCTTACCACCCAGCAGTTCTCTCATTTTGCCATTTCCCTCGGCCTCTTTGTTACCGAAGGTGTAGACACGTTTTACGTCTGCCATAGTTTTACAAATAGTTTAATTATGTGTTAGTTGTTAAAAATTTCCTTTCTTGCTGACAGCCAAAAAGATAGAGGAAGGATGCACTCGACACCCGCCCCGCCACTCAAGTCTGTCATTCGTTCCGACTCCACTCGGTTCAGTCTGCTAACTTGCTATAAGGAGTACGAAAGTACATATTTTTTCCTAATTTTCCAAATCTGGAGCTCGAAAATAGACAAAAACCGGCAAATTCGGACTCCAGCCCCCTCGGTAGCGCTCACCTTCGTAGAGGGGAAGAGGGGCTCCCGTGGCCTCATCAATAAGGGAACGACGGGCATAAACATCGGCCTCGAGCACCTCCCAACGAGTATCCGTCCAGATGCGGTCGCGCATCCACCAGCCACTGCGCGAAAGGCGGCTTCCGCGCCCTGCCTGCTCGGCCTTTGCAAGGGCATTTTTGAGCGGAGCACCCCGCAGTTTGCGCCCCGTATTACCGGCCACCAACATCAGCCATTCGGGGTGTTCGGTATGGTATCTTTCAATCACTGCACCCAGTTCCCGAGCTCCGTTACAAAGAATAACAACCACCCTTTGGCCACAGAGCTCTCCCTCGACAAGCAGCGTGCCGAAGTCGCTTTCGATGCGGTGGGGCAGGAACCAATCGGCCTGATAGAGGAGGGCGAAGTCCAAACCGTCAAGGCGGTTCGAGGTGCGGTATATGACGGCATAATCACCTGCGGTGTGAGCCGCCAAATCGAGGGCTACGGCTTCGTTTTCAACACCATAGAGGGCCACAAGGGGTACCTCTAATTCAGCGATAAGGGCGGCGTATCGGTTTACAGAGGAGCGGTAGCGCTCCCCCGTCCACCGCTTCGGGCCTGCAGCCGTGTAGCCTGCATCGCCACCAAAGGGCGACGGGAGTGTATCGTAAAGGGCTCCGAGGTCGTAGTAGGCCATGGCGCAACGCTCCTGGGCCGACACACCGGCAGGGAGCAGCACAAGGGCCAAAAGGAGTATGCAGCGCAACTTCATGGAGGACAAAATTAACCATTATTTGTAAAATAGCGAAAAAATAGTGACCTTTGTAGAGGAATGAACTTAAAACTATGGATATGAAGAGGATTTTTCAATTGGTATTTTTTGCGCTTCTGTGGGTTGTGCAGGCCACGGCCCAGGAGTTTTCTACCTTGTTTGAAGATACGACGCTGCGTATCGACTACACCTTTGCCGGCAATGCCGACCATCAGTTTGTTGCTCTGAAGGAGTTGCAGCGCCAGAAGGAGTGGTCGGGTCGTCGTTGCAACCTTATGACCACCCCACTGCGCGGCAATGGCAGCCTGACGCTGCGCGATGCCGCCACGGGAGAGGTGATCTACCGCCAGAGTTTCTCGTCACTCTTTCAGGAGTGGCTTGTAACCCCCGAAGCCAAGGGCTCGTTCCGCTCCTTCGAGGCGACCTTCCTGGTCCCGATGCCGCAGCGTGAGGCCGAGATGGAGGTAATGCTGATGAACAATCGGGGCGAAGAGCAGTGCTCACTGCGCCACACCATACGACCCGACGATGTACTGATTCGCGACCTGTCGGGTTGCGAGCCCCTGCCCCATGAGTACCTGCACCGCGGAGGCTCCGACGAGGAGTGCATCGACGTCTGCATTCTGGCCGAGGGCTACACCGAGGCCGAGATGGAGCTCTTTATGAAGGATGCCCGCACGGCTGCGGAGGAGATTCTTAATTATGCCCCCTTCAATCGCTATCGTGACCGTTTCAACTTCATTGCCGTCAAGAGCCCCTCACGCCACTCGAATGTCAGCGTGCCGCAGGACGGGCAGTGGCGCCAAACGGCCGTAGGGTCGAACTTTATGACCTTCTATATGCCGCGCTACCTCACGACCTCCAACGTCTATGCGCTCTACGACCAAGTTAGAAACATTCCGTGTGAGCACCTGGTGGTACTGGCCAACACCGACACCTATGGCGGTGGCGGCATCTACAACTCCTACACCCTCACTACGGCCCACCATCCACACTTCAAACCCGTAGTGGTACACGAATTTGGCCACTCGTTCGGAGGCCTGGGTGACGAGTACTTCTATGATATTCCCGATTTTACCGACGAGACCTACTCGCTGGAACACGAGCCCTGGGAGCCCAACATCACC
>CAYRPL010000054.1:0-10384 GCA_964426045.1 uncultured Alistipes sp.
CCCTTCCACCTGACGGGTATTCTCTACTTCCCGAAGATTCACAACAACTTCGAGATTCAGAAAAACCGCATCCAGCTCTACAGCAACCAGGTCTATGTTACGGATCAGGTCGAGGGTATTGTCCCCGAGTACCTGACCCTGCTGCACGGTGTGATTGACTCGCCCGATATTCCGCTCAACGTCTCGCGCAGTTACCTGCAAAGCGACTCGAATGTAAAGAAGATCTCGAACTACATCACCCGCAAGGTGGCCGACCGTCTGCAGGAGCTCTTTACGACGATGCGTGCAGACTACGAGCAGAAGTGGGATGATTTGAAAATCTTCATCCAATACGGCATCCTCACCGACGAGAAGTTCTCGGAGAAGGCCCAGGGATTTATGCTCTGGAAGAACACCGAGGGCAAGTACTTCACCTCGGAGGAGTACACCGCCCTGACAAAGGAGCAGCAGACCGACAAGAACAACCAGCTGATTCTGCTCTACGTCGATGACGCCGAGGAGAAGCACGCCTTCTTAGCGGCTGCCAAGGCCAAGGGCTACGATGTACTGGAGATGAACGGACAGTTAGACAACCACTACGTCAATTGGTACGAATCGAAGCACACCGATACCCGCTTTGTGCGTGTCGACAGCGATGTGGTAGAGAAACTGATTCAAAAGGCCGAGCCACTGAAAATCTCCCTCACGGAGGGTCAGCAGGAGCTGCTGCGCCCGGTCTTTGAGAGCCAGATGCCCCAGGACGAGAAGATTCACTACTCGATCTCGTTTGAGGCCATGGAGCCCGAGGAGGCCCCCGTGGTGATTACCCAGAACGAGTTTATGCGCCGCATGAAGGAGATGGCCCGCATGGATGGCGGCGGGATGAGCCAATTCTATGAACAGATGCCCGACAGCTTTACGATTGCCGTAAATGGCAACCACCCCATCGTTATCGACATCCTGGGCAGGGTCGAGAGCGCCTATGGCGACAAACTGAAGTCGATTGGCAAGAAGATTGACGCTGCCGTAAGCGAGGAGCGTCGCTTCGAGGAGCTTATCCAGAACAAAAAGGAGGAGGAGCTGAGCGAGGAGGAGCGCTCGATGCGTGAGGAGCTCTCGAAGCGGGTTGTAACGCTGCGCGACGAGCGCAACGAGCGCCTGAAGGAGATTGGCCGCGAGAACCAACTCGTAAAGCAGATTATCGACCTTGCGCTCCTCTCGAACGGTCTGTTGAAGGGCAAGAGTCTGACCGACTTTATTCAGCGCTCCATCTCACTGATTGAGAAGTAATCGAAGACTCTTAAAAACGAAAAATCCGTGAAGTCAGTTTCACGGATTTTTCGTTTTTAAGGCAGATAAGAACCTCGTTCTCTCGGCAAGGAGTATCTACCCCCTACTCAAAGTCAGAAGCCCCTCGGCACGAAAGCTGAAATAGCTCGTTTCGGTCAAAATCAGGTGGTCAACGAGCGTGATATCAAAGAGAGCTGCCGCCTCGGCAATGCGTCGGGTCAGCTGCTTATCCTCTTCGCTGGGCGAAGCGGTTCCCGAGGGGTGGTTATGGAGCAGAATAAAGCGAGGAGCGAGCAGCTCAAGGGCTCGCTTAATAACCAGGCGGTTGTCTACCACCGTACCCTGCACGCCACCCTGGCTGATGCGGGCGCTCTCCACCAGGCGATTGGTCGAGGTGAGGTAGGCCACCCAGCACTCTTCGTGCTTCAGCTCACACATGCGGGGCCGAAAGTAGCGCACCACCTCCTCGCTCGACGAGAGGTATTGGGCCTGCGATTCGGCTTCGAGAGCCATCATCCGTCGCCCCAACTCGGCAGCCACCGCAAGACGCGAGGCACGCTTCAAACCAACACCCGCCGTCATACGCAGACGCGAGAGCTCGGCCTTGCCAACCCCCGCCAGACCGCCACAAGAGGCCATCAGCGCCTCGGCCCGCTCCAGGCTCCCCTCGGCGCCATCGTCCATCAAAAGCGCCAGCAACTCCGCGTCACCGAGCGAAGCGGCGCCACGGAGTTGCAGCATATCGTGCAGCGAAGCCATCCGCTACTCGGCTTTGGGCTCCTCGACGGAAGCGGGTTGTTTATCCTCCGATGCAGGCTCCACTTTAGGCTCCTCGCCCTTCGGCTCTGAGGCGGGTTTCTCGGCCCGTTTTGCCGGCTTACGGGCACGCGGGCGACGCTTGGACGGCTCCGCAGGTTGCTCGGCGGATTGCTCCACTGACTCCTGTACAGCATCAGACTCGGCGGCAGGAGCATCCGTTGCAGGTGCTGCCGGCTCGCTCTTCGCACGTCGGGGGGCACGCTTCGAACGGGGTTTCGGCTTCTGCTCCGAAGCCTCACTCCCGGGCTCGGGCACGGCCTCGGGGGCCAATACCGGCTCCTCTACCTTCTCTACCTTTTCGGTATTTTCTACCTTCTCGACCTTTTGAACCTTCTCAGCCTTGGGAGCTTTGGACTTCACAGTATTTTCAGGCTTTTCTGCCTTTTCAGCTTTGGGCTTTTCGGCCTTTTCGGTCTTTGTCTTTACCTCCTTTTTAGGCTTCGAGGGGGCGAGGACCTCGGAGTCCTGCTGGTCAATCTTATCCAGCTTGTCGAGCATACGCAGACAAGCGGCATCGCTCACCGACAAAGCCATAGCATGGGCAGCGCTCTGCTCGGACTCCTTTTTGGAGGTGCCACGGCCGTGGGCCATCTCCATATCGTCGATAAAGACGGTCGAGAGGAAGGTGTTGGGCGTGGTGTGCTTCGTTACGAAACGAATCGAGTGGTGGTTCTTCTGGCACCACTCAATCAGGCGGCTCTTAAAATCGGTCTCCTCCTCCGAGAGCGAGTTCATATCCAGGTAGTTGGCGTAGATATTGTTGATCAGCAGGCGATTGACAAAATCGTAGCCCTGATCCAGGTAGATCGCACCCATCATCGCCTCGAAGGCGTCGCCATAGATATGTTTCTGAGCCAGCGTGGCACCCGCATGGGCCACCAGCAGGCGATCCAGACCGATACGCTCGGCCAGCAGGTTGAGCGAGTGGCGCGAGACGATTTTCGAGCGCAGTTGAGTGAGAAATCCCTCGGTTTTGTCGGGGAATTCGATGTAGAGATAGTCTGAAGTGACCGCTTCGATAATGGCATCGCCCAGATACTCCAAGCGCTCGTTATTCATCTGGCTGCCATCGGGTAATACAAAAGAAGCTGACTTGTGAATCAAAGCCAGCTTGTAGAGTTCGATATTGTTCGGAATAAAGCCGAACATATCGTCAATTTGTCTGTAATACTCCTTGTCGCGGCCGAAATTGCGTCGCAGGGGACGCAGCAAAAAGTCTATCACGGCTAAAACAAGTGTTAAGGTTTACTCTTCGAACTTGCGAAGGATAACCGTCGAGTTGTGACCGCCGAAGCCGAAGGTGTTGCTCAGGGCAACCTTCACATCACGCTGCTGGGCCTTGCCGAGCGTCAGGTTGAGCTTCGAGTCGATCTGGGGATCGAGGTTCTCGCAGTTGATCGTGGGAGGCACAATGCCTCGGGTGATGGTCATCAGGCAGGCCAAGGCCTCGATGGCACCGGTAGCACCCAGCAGGTGACCGGTCATCGACTTGGTCGACGAGATGTTCATCTTGTTGGCGTGCTCACCGAAGAGGCCCTGTACGGCCTTCAGCTCGGCTACGTCGCCCAGCGGGGTCGAGGTACCGTGAACGTTTACATAGTCCACATCCTCAATCTTCAAACCGGCATCCTTCAGGGCCTCACGCATGGCCAGGATAGCACCCTTACCCTCGGGGTGGGGAGCCGTAAAGTGGTGAGCATCAGCCGAGCAGCCGCCACCTGCGAACTCGCAGTAGATCTTGGCACCACGGGCCTTGGCGTGCTCGTACTCCTCCAGGATGAAGGCACCGGCACCCTCGCCGATTACAAATCCGTCACGGTCTGCGTCGAAGGGACGCGAAGCGTGCTCGGGGTCGTCGTTGCGGGTCGAGAGGGCCTGCATGGCGTTGAAACCGCCCACCGAAGGCTCATTGACCGCAGCCTCCGAACCACCGGCGACCATGACATCGGCCTTACCGTAGCGAATCTGGTTGAAAGCCTCGACCAGACCGTGGTTCGACGACGCACAAGCCGATACGGTGCAGTAGTTGGGACCCATGAAGCCATACTTCATCGAGATATAACCGGCTGCGATATCGGCAATCATACGAGGGATAAAGAAGGGGCTAAACCGAGGGGTGTTACCACCCTCGGCATAGCCCACGCACTCATCGAAGAGCGACTTAAGCCCTCCGATACCCGAGCACCAAATCACACCGGCACGCTCCTTGTCGAGCGACTCCATGTCGAAGCCGGCATCCGAAACGGCCTGCTCGGCCGCAATCAGCGCATACTGCGTGAAACGGTCGTACTTGCGTACCTCCTTGCGGTCGAAATATTGGTTCGGGTCGTAATTTTTAATTTCGCAAGCGAACTTGGTCTTAAACTTTTCGGTATCGAAGTGGGTAATAGGTGCGGCTCCGCTAACTCCCTTTTCCAGATTGGAGAAGTACTCTTCAATATTGTGTCCAAGCGGGTTTATCGTACCGATGCCCGTTACAACGACTCTTCTTACTGCCATAAATTTATTGATTTGGTTCTACTTGCGAATGGAAACTCTTTTTACGAATTATTTCTTGTGCTCCTCGATGTAGTTGATAGCATCACCTACAGTGGCGATCTTCTCAGCATCCTCATCGGGAATCTGAATGTCGAATGCCTTCTCGAACTCCATGATGAGCTCAACGGTATCCAACGAATCAGCGCCCAGGTGGTTGGTGAAGCTGGCCTCAGCTACTACCTCCGACTCCTTAACGCCCAACTTGTCAACGATAATCTCGACAACTTTCGACTGTACTTCTGACATAATTTTAAAGTTTTTAGTGAAACAAATGTTTTATAAAAATAGTTTGTTCGTCTTTTTACACTTTCGCTACTCTTGTTACGCGTTCCCTATATCTTGTTGCGCATTCCCTATATCTTGTTACGCGCTCCCTATATCTGTTACGCTTTCTCTATTCTTGGTTCTTCAAAACCTCAGAAGAAATCCGAAGAAGATTTTTTACCGTTCTTCGCATTTTTTCGTTAATTTTGGGCAAAAGTAACACTTTTTTTTTTACTTTTGGCATAAGATTGGAAGAAAAAATTGATAAAAATTTTTAATAACAACCTAACAACTTAACAACCAACCCATTATGAATTTATTGCTTATTTCCAACTCGACCAATGCCGGAGAACCCTACCTGCAGTACCCGCTTGAGGAGATTGCCAAGACCTTTGCCGGAGTAAAGGAGGTCGTATTTGTTCCCTACGCAGCCGTCACCTTCTCCTACGCCGAGTATGAGCGCAAGGTACAGGAGCGCTTTTCGCAGTTGGGTATCCGCGTGCGTTCGATTCACCGCTCGCCCAACCCGCGCATTATGATTCGCCACGCCGAGGCCATCTGCATCGGTGGCGGCAACACCTTTGCCCTTACCAAGAAGATGCAGGAGCAGAAGCTGCTGAGCGCCATTCTGCGTCGCATCCAGGCCGGAGTCCCCTATGTAGGCTGGTCGGCCGGAAGCAACGTCTGCTGCCCGACCATCTGCACCACCAACGATATGCCGATTCTTCAGCCCGAGTCCTTCTCGGCCATCGGAGCCGTGAAGTTCCAAATCAACCCCCACTACCTGGATGCCAACCCCGCAGGTCACGCCGGCGAGACGCGCGAGCAGCGCATCCTGGAGTATATTGAGGCCAATCCCCGTCGCTATGTGGTAGGTCTTAGAGAGGGTTGCATGCTCCGTCTGCAGGATGGCAAGCTGACGCTCATCGGCCCCAAGCCGATTCGTCTGTTCAAGAAGGGCGAGCCGATTCGTGAGCTGGGAGCCGGCGACGATCTTTCGTTCCTCTTATAACTTTAATATATAGGTATGGGCCAAAGTCAGTTGATCGGCAATCGGGGAGAGGATTCCGCCGTGGAGTATCTGCGGGGGCAGGGATTCCAGATTTTGGAGCGCAACTGGCGCAACGGCCGCTATGAGATTGACATCATCGCCAAGCGATGGGACGAGGTGCACTTTGTGGAGGTCAAGAGCCGCAAGGCGGGAGGGTGGACTACCCCCGAGGAGGCCATCAATAATCGGAAGTTCCAATCCCTGAAGCGGGCCGCCTCGCTCTACATCTCGCTGCACCGCCTGCGCGAAGAGCCGCTCTTTGACCTGCTGGCCGTTGAGACGCTGCCCGATGGCCAAGAGCAGGTTCGCCTGATTGAGGGGGCGATGCAGGCCCATTGGTAGCCGTACCAACAAGAAAATAGAAAAAGGGGGCTTGTTTGTTAAAAAAGAGCAGACAAGCCCCCTTGATTGTGCGATTATGCCAATATATTCTACGAAAAAAGCTAATATTTTGGTAATCCGACAAATTATACTACCTTTGTAGTTTGGAACGAGCAGAGATTGGCAAGCAATGATGTTTTTTTACAATATGGGGCTCTATCTCTACGGCGCTTTGATTTCGATTATTGCACCGTGGCACGAAAAGGCCCGATTGTGGAGTGCGGGGCGCAAAGGGCTCCTGAAGCGAATGGCCGAGGCCATTACGCCCGGGGAGCGTATCGCCTGGATTCACGTCTCATCGCTTGGCGAGTTTGAGCAGGGTCGCCCCATTATCGAGCAGTTTCGCGCAGAGCATCCCGAATACAAGATTCTTCTGACCTTCTTTTCGCCCTCGGGCTATGAGATTCGCAAAAACTACACCGGAGCGGACTACATCTTCTACCTGCCACTCGACACCCCGTGCAATGCCCGCCGTTTCTTAGATATCGTCAAACCCGAGTTGGCCATCTTTGTCAAGTACGAATATTGGTTAAATATGCTCTTTGAGCTGCGTCGCCGTCGGGTGCGCACCTTCATCGTCTCGTCGATTTTCCGCCGCAACTCCGTATTTTTCAAGTGGTACGGCTGGCGTTGGCGTGAGGCTTTAGAGTCCTTCGAGGTTCTCTTTGTGCAGAACGAAGAGTCAAAGCGTCTGCTTGCCGAGCTCAGATTCGACAATGCCGTAGTGGCCGGTGACACCCGCTTTGACCGTGTAGCGGCCATTGCCCGGGCAGCCAAACGCATCGAACTCGTTGAGCGTTTCAAGGGCGAAAAGCGCCTGCTGGTGGCCGGTTCAACCTGGGGCCCTGACGAAGAGGCCCTTTTGGAGCTGATTAACGAAAACCCCGAGATTAAATTTGTGGTAGCTCCCCACGAGATGGAGCAACACCGCATCGAACAGCTGATTGCTGCCACCCGAGGCGGAGCCATCCGCTACACGCAGTGTGGTGAGGGGTGCGAGGTCGAGAAGTTCCAGGTGTTGGTACTCGACACGATGGGTATGCTCTCGTCGGTCTACGGCTATGCCGATTGGGCCTATATCGGAGGCGGATTTGGCGTCGGCATCCACAATACGCTGGAGGCTGCCACCTTCGGACTCCCCATCGCCTTTGGCCCCAACTACCAGAAATTCAAGGAGGCCCGCGATATGATTTCGCTGGGTGCCGCCACCTCGATTGCCTCGGCCGAGGAGCTGCGTAAGTGGTTTGGCCCCTTGCGTGACGATGAGCAGGAGCGTCTGCGCATCGCCCGCATCGCCCGTGAATACACCACCAAGAACCAGGGTGCTACCAATCTGATTCTCAAGATCATCTTCTTCAAATAACCGCTGGCGGGCCACGCCGCTTGCCCTCTCATTTTTTCGCAATATACCAGGTTTGAAGAAATAATTTTGAATTTTGAATTTTGAATTTTGAATTATTTACTACCTTTGCGCCGTATATCAACCCATTTTAAACGAATGAAAACATTTCAAACGGTAAGTGAGCTTCAGCAGGAGCTCGCGAAGTTCCCGAAGAGCGACATCGGTTTCGTACCTACGATGGGTGCCCTGCATGCCGGACACCGCTCGCTGGTGGAGCGTGCCCGCAAAGAGAACAAAGTGGTGGTGGTCAGTGTCTTTGTAAACCCCACGCAATTCAATGATAAGAATGATTTGAAGCACTATCCCCGCACCCCCGAGGCCGACGAGCAGATGCTGCGTGAGGTGGGTGTGGATTATCTGCTGATGCCCTCGGTCGAGGAGATTTACCCCGAACCCGATACACGCCTATTCGACTTCGGAGAGGTGGACAAGGTGATGGAGGGTGCCACCCGCCCGGGCCACTTCAACGGCGTGGCACAGGTTGTAAGCCGCCTGTTCGAGATTGTAAAGCCTGCCCGTGCCTACTTCGGTGAGAAGGATTTTCAGCAGATTGCCGTAATCCGTGCCATGGTGCGCCAACTGGCCATCGAAATCGAGATTATCCCCTGCCCCATTGTTCGCGACACAGACGGTCTGGCCCTCTCGTCGCGCAACCAGCTCTTAAGCCCCGAGCACCGCATGGCAGCTCCCCACATCTACGCCACGCTGCAAAAGGCCGTCGAGCGCTCGCAGGAGCTTACCCCCGCCGAGCTGAAGAGCTGGGTAAAGAGCGAGGTGGAGCGCAACCCGCTGCTGAAGGTCATCTACTACCAATCGGTGGATGGCGAGAGCCTGCAGGAGGTCGAGAGTTGGGAGACCTCGACCCACATTCAGGGTTGCATCGCCATTCAGGCCGGTGATATTCGTCTAATTGATAACATCCGCATTCGATAATGAAGTTTCAAATAGAAGTCATCAAATCGAAGTTGCACCGCGTGACGGTCACGCAGGCCAACTTGAACTATGTAGGCAGCATCACCATCGACGAGGCGCTGATGGAGGCCGCCAACCTGATTGAGGGTGAGAAGGTTCAGATTCTGGACATCAACAACGGAGAGCGCTTCGAGACCTACATCATCAAAGGCGAGCGCAACAGCGGCTGCATCTGCCTCAACGGAGCCGCCGCCCGCAAGGTCCAGGTGGGCGATGTGGTCATCATCTGCTCCTACGCCCGAATGGATTTCGAGGATGCCAAGTCGTTCAAGCCTTGGATTGTCTTCCCCGACACCGCAACCAACCGATTGCTTTAGAGCAATCAGCAATTAGTAAAAAGCAGAAAAAGAATCGCTTGTGCGATTCTTTTTCTGCTTTTTAGCAATCTTTACCACCACCCTACTTCTTCGCCTCAAGAATAGGCAGGTTGGCCTCGGTGGGGATATAGACCACCTTGTCGGGGATGTTGTTCTGCTGGCGCACCCAGAGGTACTGGATGTAGGTGGTGGTCAGCGAGCCATTCTCGATGCGGATAGCCTCGGCAGCACCCTTGGCACGCTCAATCTCAGCCTGGGCATTGAGCTTCTCGGCCTCGAGATTGGCCTTGGCCTCCTCGATCTTAATCTGACGGTTCTGCTCGGCCTTGGCCAACTCGGCACGGCCGCTCATCTCCTGCTGCCAGACGTTATACATCGGAAGTCCGAACATCAGGCCCAGCACCACGGCCAGGGCAATCAACGAGAGGACTACAAGTCCCCAAATCGTTTGAGAGGTAGCATTCTGTGACATACTTCTATGATTGGTTAATAAAAATTCTTAAACCCACTCTTTTTGTCGGAAGTTGTATAACAAGAGGGATTTCAAGGCTTACGAAGAGGAGCAACACAGAAATCACCTTGTTAGACAGCTTCCTCTCATATTACTTACCGAGGAGCTTCTTCACCTCCTCATAGACGGTCTGTCCGTTATAACCGAACTTCTCGTCGAGCACCTTGAAGGGGGCCGAGTAACCGAAGTGATCCAGGCCGTGAATCTTTCCGTTCTCACCCACTAAACCCAGCAGGTTCACCGGAAGACCCGAGGTCATACCGTAGCGGACAATACCGGCGGGGAGCACCGAATCCTGGTAGGACTTGGGCTGGTCACGGAACAGACCCTCGCTCGGAACGCTCACAATGCGGGGGTTGATACCCTCCTTTTGCAGCAGCTCGGCACCCTCAACCAACGTCGAGACCTCCGAACCGCTGGCCAGCATCACCACATGGGGCTTGGCGGCATCCATCACCACATAGGCGCCCTTCGAAACCTGCGCAGCCTCGGCCTTGCGGCTTGTGTGCATCGGGGGCAGGTCCTTGATGTTCTGGCGCGAGAGAATCAGAGCTACGGGGCGCTGCTCCTCCATGGCAAGCCTCCAAGCCGCAACGGTCTCCTCACCATCGGCGGGGCGCAGTACGAGCATCGAGCGCTCGCCCTGGTGGTTACGCAGGTGCTCGAGCAGGCGAATCTGAGCCTCATGCTCCACGGGCTGGTGCGTAGGTCCGTCCTCACCCACACGGAACGAGTCGTGCGACCAAACATAGATAACGTGCAGACGCATCAGAGCCGAGAGACGCACGGCGGGCTTCATATAGTCCGAGAAGACGAAGAAGGTTCCGCAGGCGGGAATTACACCGCCATGCAGGGCCATA
>CAYRPL010000055.1:0-10373 GCA_964426045.1 uncultured Alistipes sp.
GTGCTGCAAATTGATGCTTAACAAAATATTTGAATAATTTTCAAACAGCTTCTAACAACTTTGAAGAACTAATGAAAAATTGCAAGTAATATGAAAAGACTATTTTTAACATTCGCCATAATTTGCTTCATACAACCAGCAGTAGCTCAAGTTGATTTTCTATATTATCGGAATGGGAAAGTCATAACCGTAGATTCTATTTCATACAAAATAGAAAATGACACAGAAAGAGTTATGGAAAAACGTGACCAATTCCGTGGCCGCTTCGGAGAGCTCGCTCAAAAATGGGGAGAGTACAGTGTAATTATGCAGGATGTACGGAATTTTCGAATGGGAGGAAGTCTGTATGTAGATGGAACTGCGGTAGAATATTCTGAACAATGTGCTGAAATAGCAGGAATCATCGTACCCAAAGCCTATTACAAAGGCTACTTCTATCATGCTATGCGAACGGCTTTCTCTAAAGAAGAGGAATTGATCCCATACCACGATTGGTACATCTTTGTCTACGTCGTAGTTGACAATAAGGGAAACATTCTCGAAACAGCAACCGCTTTTCCAGTGAATAGCAAGCACATCATACAACCGGAACAAATCGCTACATTGGAAAGCATGATTCGCAAAAACTTCAAATTCGAAGTTTCGCAAAAAGCAAAGCGATTCAACTACTTTGAAGCAGAGATTTTCTTGCCATTTAATGCCTTTATCGAAGACATGCTCGAGGCTGAATTTGAACCGGATGGCAAGGCGTTTGGCGAAGAGGATGAAGACACTATACCTATCTACGGTTCCCCTGATTCATTAACACGCTTCCCATAATCAGCGATTTACCCTTAAATTTATTCGGTCGGTCCGCAGGCTCGGCCGATTTTTTGTGTTAAGGGGGCTTCATCCTCCTATTTTTAGGGTCTTTTGTTTGAAATTAAAAAATTTGTGCGTACCTTTGTTTACTTTTCCCTCTGACTAAAAGGGGGATGATTAAAAAATTGGATAAGGATATGAAACGGCAATTCGGTTTTGAGTACACCCATTACGAGGCGGTGGAGGAGCTCTCCACAGCCGACAGGGAGTTGGTCGAGGCTGCCAAGGAGGCAACCCGAAAGGCCTACGCTCCCTATTCACACTTTCAGGTCGGAGCCGCTGCCCGCCTGCGCAGCGGCCGTCTGCTGACCGGCAGCAACATCGAGAGCGAGGTCTATCCTGCGGGGTTGTGCGCCGAGCGCACCCTGCTCTTCCACCACGCCGCCTGTCATGCCGACGACCCCATCGAGGCGTTGGCCATCGCCTCGGTGCCCGATGAGCGGGAGTGCTACCCCTGCGGGCAGTGCCGCCAGGTGCTGGTCGATACAGAGCGTCGCCAGAAGCAGCCGATGCGTATTCTGATGTGCGGCCGCACAACCATCACCGAAGTATCCTCGGCCGAGGTACTTCTGCCCTTTACATTTATTTTGTAATGTTTCACCCGGAGGATATACTTTACGAGGACAACCACCTGCTGGTGGTCAATAAGCGGTGCGGCGATCTGGTACAGCCCGACCCTTCGGGGGACAGCGCCCTGGAAAACGAAATCAAGGCCTTTATCAAGGTTCGCGACCGGAAGCCGGGCGAGGTCTTTTTGGGTGTCGTACACCGCATCGACCGTCCGGTGAGCGGAGCGGTACTCTTTGCCAAGACCTCAAAAGCCCTTGCGCGTCTGAACGAGATGATTCGCACGGGGGCCATTCGCAAGGAGTATTGGGCCATCACCGAGCAGCGCCCCGCAACCGAGCAGGGCTCGCTCAGGCACTACATCCTGCGTGACAGCAAGACCAACCGCTCGAAGGCTCTCGATGCACCGCGCGGCGAGGCAAAGGAGGGGCGCCTGAACTACTGTGTGCTGGGGGCCTCAACCCACTACACGCTCGTCGAGGTTGAGCTGCTGACGGGTCGCCACCACCAGATTCGGGCTCAGCTCTCGAAGATTGGCTGCCCGATCAAGGGGGATTTGAAGTATGGAGCCAAGCGCTCGAATCCCGATGGGGGAATTTCGCTCCACTCCCGTCGGGTCTCGTTTGAGCACCCCGTGCGTCGCGAACCCCTTAGCATCACCGCCCCGACCCCCAAAGCAGACAGCCTGTGGGCCTTCTTTGAAGGAGCGGTGCAAGGTTAATGAGCAATGATTCATAGGCGTTTCTTTCAATCACTAATACTAATTGCTAATTACTAATTTTTAAGGTATGCGCGTTTTATTACAGCGAGTTTCAGCGGCTTCGGTCAGCATCGAGGGTCGCACCAAAGGGGCCATCGAAAAGGGTATCCTGGTGCTGCTGGGCATCGAGGCGGCCGACACGGAGGAGGATATCGCCTGGTTGGTGGGGAAGATTTCGCGCCTGAGAATCTTCGACGACGAACAGGGGGTGATGAACCTCGATGTGCAGCAGGTCGGAGGCGGGGTTCTGGTTGTCAGCCAATTCACGCTCCACGCCTCGACCAAGAAGGGAAACCGCCCCTCCTACATCAAGGCGGCACCCGAGCCTATAGCCCGCCCGCTCTATGAGCGTTTCATCGAACAGATGGCCCAAAGCATAGGCAAAGAGGTTCCGAGCGGAGAGTTTGGAGCCGACATGCAGGTCAGCCTCGTAAATGACGGTCCTGTAACGATTTGGATAGATTCCAAAAACCGCGAATAGCAAAATGTTATATTGATTTCAGTTCGTTTTATGAAAAACCTCAACTTTTGGCCCCTGATGATTGCCGGTTTGCTCTTTGCAAGCTGGGGATGCGACTCCTCGGACGAGGAGCCCACAACGGAGAAACCGACCGCTGCCCCCGTTATCAAAACCGAGTTCGATGAGCTCTCGCTCTCGGGCGAGGCCCAGCGGTTTATGGTCCGCTACACCATTGAGAACCCCACCGAGGAGGGAGCTGTCAGCTGGAAGTGCAACGCCTCGTGGCTCAGCGAGGAGGAGCGCTCGGTGGACGGCATCTCGTTTGCCGTTACGGCCAATAGCGACAAGGAGCGTCACACTACCCTGCGCCTGCTCTACCCGGGTGCCAATATCCAAACCATCGACATCACCCAGAGCGCCGAGAGTGACGACAACGGGGATAATAACGGCGACGACAATGGCGATGATAACGGCGATAACAACACCGAGCCCGCAAAACCGACCTTCACGACTTTGAGCGCGAGTGCCGTTACCACCACCTCGGCCACCCTTTCGTGCCAGTTCGGTTACACGGGCAGCGAGGTTGTCTCCGAAGTCGGCTTCTGCTACCGCCCCACCTCGGGTAGCGAAGAGTCCGTTACGGTAAGCACCACAACGGGCACCAAGAGCACCACGCTGAGCAACCTAAAGCCCGAGACCACCTACTCGTGGTACTTCTACGCCGCCATCGGCGGTGAGCTCTACACCTCGGCCACCAAAACCTTCCAGACTTTGGCGGAAGCGAAGCCGACCGATGGGAAGGTCTATCGCACCGGCTGGCCCGAGCTCTGTGTCGAGGAGGAGAACAGCTCGGACTACTACTACGCCCACCACATCACCGACCTTACAATGAAGGGTAACAAGGCCCGCAACTACACGGTCTGCTACTCGGCCGAGCACCACTGTCCGGTCTGGGTGGCCGCTCCGCGTCACAGCGCCTACGAGGGTTCGACCAACCGCACCAACGCCTACGCCAAGGATCCGCAGATTCCCTCGAACATCCAATACAACAGCAAGGAGACGGGAGGCGGCTGCAACAAGGGCCACATGCTGGGTTCGGCCGAGCGTACCGCCTCGACAACGACCAACAAGCAGGTATTCTACTACACCAACATTGCCCCGCAGTACTCGTCGGGCTTCAATACGGGTGGTGGCGGCTGGAACACCTTAGAGGATTGGATCGACGGCCAGGTCTGCCCCGATACGACCTACCTGGTTATCGGCACCTACTTCAAGAAGTACACCGATGGCTATGGCGTGACGGCCTCGCCCAAGAAGATTTCGTTTGGCGACCGCAGTGACGTTTCGTGCCCCACGATGTTCTATATCGCAGTGCTGCGCACCAAGCGCGGAAATACGGGCAAGTCGGTCATCAACTGCTCGTCAAGCGAGTTGAAGTGTGCCGCCTTTGTCCGCACCCACAGCAACGAGCACAAGGGCCAGGATGTCACTTCACGCGAGATGATGTCGATTTCGGATCTCGAGAAGCTCACCGGTCACCAATTCTTTGTCAATGTTCCCAACGCCCCGAAGAGCAGCTACAATGCCTCGGATTGGGGATTGTAACGCATGAATAGGCCTTTTCGTTCCTATGCGGCCTGGTTTCGGGAGCAGTTCGGCGAGCGGGTGCAGAAGCTCTCGCTCGATGCCGGATTCGGATGCCCGAATCGTGACGGAACACGCAGCGTAGGGGGCTGCACCTTCTGTATCAACGGAGCCTTTACCCCCTCGTACTGCACCCCCGAAAAGAGTATTACGCAGCAGCTGAACGAAGGTATCGAGTTTCATCGTTGGCGCTACCGTCGGGCAAGCCGCTATGTGGCCTACTTCCAGGCCTACTCCAACACCTACGCTCCGGTGGAGGTGTTGCGGGAGCGCTACACCGAGGCCCTGTCGCATCCCGAGGTGGTGGGTATCATCATCGGCACACGACCCGACTGCATCGACCAAGAGCGCCTCGACCTGCTCGAAGAGCTCTCCCGCAACCACTATGTGGCCGTGGAGTATGGCGTAGAGTCCACCTGCGATGAAACCCTGAGGCGCATCAACCGCGGCCACGACTTCGCAACGGCTGAGCGTGCAATTCGCCTGACGGCCGAGCGGGGGCTGCACGTCGGGGCCCACTTTATCCTGGGACTCCCGGGTGAAAGCGAGGATTTTCTGATTAACCAGACAGAGATAATCAACCGATTGCCGCTGACGACCATCAAGTTTCACCAGCTGCAACTCTTCAAGGGGACAGCCATGGCCCGCGAGTATGACCTCGACCCCAAGGCGTTCCGTTTTTGGGAGTTGGAGCAGTATCTGGAGCTGATGGTCGAGATTATGCGTCGCCTGCGCCCCGAGCTGATTGTCGAGCGCTTTGCCTCGGAGGCCCCACCCCGCTTCCACCACGGCCCAAACTGGGGTTTTGTGCGCAACGAGGAGCTTTGGCAGCGCCTCGAAAAAAGATTTTTGGACAAAAAGGCCTTTCAAGGCGAATTTTATGTATCTTTGTCGCCTAAACAACAACCAAACCAACAAACTGAAGAACTAAACGAAAACTAAATCAAATCGAATATGGGAAAGGTATTTACCCTGATCAAGGAGTATGTCCTGATGGTGGTGGGTATGTTTTGCTACTCGTTTGGCTGGATCGGCTGCATCGTTCCGGCAGGAGGTGTGGGCGGTGGTGCCGCCGGATTTTCATTCGTGGTCTGCACGGCCCTGAGCAACTATCTGGGCGTAGAGATTCAGCTCGGTACGATGGTATTCATCGTCAATACCATTCTGCTGATTGCCGCCGGATTTATCGTCGGCTGGAACTTCGGTATCAAGACCCTCTTTACGGTCTGCTTTATGTCGGTGGCCCTGAACTTCTGGCAGAGCACCTTGGAGGGCATAAACCTCTTTGAGGGGCTGGATCCCGTGCTGGTTGTGGTCCTCGGTGGTGGTATGGCCGGTCTGGGTGTTGCGCTGGCCTTCATGCAGGGCGGCTCGACCGGCGGTGTAGATATTATCGCAATGATTATCAACAAGTATCGCACCATCAGCTACGGTAAGATTCTGCGCTATGTAGACTTCTCGATTATCGCCTCGTCGCTGCTGGTGGGCTATGGTGTGGCTGCCGTAATTTACGGATTCATCATGACAGCCGTGATTGGCTACACGGTCGATATGTTGATGTCGGGTAACCAGCAGTCGAATCAGGTATTTATCTTCTCGAAGGACTACGAGGCCATTCGTGCCATGCTCATTGAGAATGCCCACCGTGGCGTTACGCTGCTGCGCTCCGAGGGCGGTTACTCGCACGAGGAGTCGAAGGTGGTGATGATTGTCTGCCGCAAGCGCGAGACCTCGAACGTACTAAAGTTGGTCAAGGAGGTCGATCCCAACGCCTTTATCTCGGTTGGCTCGGTGATGGGTGTCTATGGCCGTGGCTTCGAGGCCCTGAGCAAGATTTAAAAAGCCTTCTGATCTATCCTGGAGATTGCCACGTCGGCTGCTTCGCAACCTCCTTGCAATGGCTGAGTGGAAAAGCCGCTGAAAGCGGATGAATTTTGAATTTTGAATTTTGAATTAACAAATTCTTAGAATTTGTCAAAGTACGCCGATATCCTCCTTCCGTTGGCACAGCCGACCTATACGTTTGCTGTCGATGAGGATATGGGCATCTGTGAGGGGATGGCTGTGGCCGTCCCCTTTGGTTATCAGCGTGACAAACACTACACCGGCATTGTCTGGCGTCTGCACGACACACCCCCCGCAGCCAAGCGTGTGAAGCGTGTCGAGCGTGTGCTCTACGGTGGTCGCTGCTTAGTGAGTTCAGAGCGTCGCAAACTCTGGGAGTGGATTGCCGACTACTACCTCTGCTCGCTGGGCGAGGTGATGCGCATCGCCCTCCCCTCGCTCCTGAAGCCCGTGGCCGAGGACCACCAGGGGCTCTGTGACGCCGAGTATACACCCCCCACCGAGCGCTATCTTTCGGCTGCCATCTCCGAGGCGGAGAGCCAGCAGGAGCTGCTCGACAAGCTGGAGCGCCGAGCCCCCGCGCAGTATGGCGCCCTGATGCAGATTTTAGCCCTGCAGCAGGAGTTGCAGATGGCGAGCATCCCCCGCCGCCTGCTTGCATGCGACATCACCCCCTTGAATGCCCTGAATAAGAAGGGTCTTATCACCTGGTCGCAACGCGAGCGAGAGCAGAGCGAAGAGCGCCTGCTATTGGAGAAGCGCGGGGCCGGAGCCTTCCAACTGCCGCTGCTCACGCCCCACCAGCAGCAGGCACTCGACGCCCTCGAGCGAGCCTTTGAAAACCACTCGACAGCCCTGCTGCACGGTATCACGGGGTCGGGAAAGACCGAAATCTACATTCATCTGATAGCCCGCACCTTAGCCTCGGGAGGCGATGTGCTGATGCTGGTTCCCGAGATTGCCCTCACCATGCAGCTTATCGAGCGCCTCGAGGCCATCTTCTCGAGCCGTGTAACCCCCTACCACTCGAAGCTCACCGCAGAGCGTCGCACACAAACCTACCTCCGGCTGAGCCACTCGTCGGGCGGAGAGTTTGTCGTCGGAGCCCGCTCGGCCCTCTTCCTGCCGCTCAACCACCTGAGGCTGATTATCGTCGACGAGGAGCACGACAGCAGCTACAAGCAGAGCGACCCCGCACCCCGCTACAACGCCCGTGACTGCGCCGTGGCCATGGGGCACCTGATGGGATGCCACACCCTGCTGGGCAGCGCCACCCCTTCGCTCGAGAGCTGGACCAACGCCCAAAGCGGCAAGTATGGCCTGGCAACCCTCAACGAGCGCTACGGAGGCACCTTGCTGCCCGAAATCATCTGCTCGGATACGATGCGGGCCGTGCGACGGGGCGAGCGCAAGAGCCACTTCAATCTTGAGTTGCGCGAGCGTATCTCGGCCGCCTTGGAGCGGGGAGAACAGATTATCCTCTTCCAAAACCGACGCGGTTTCTCGCCCTTTGTGCGCTGCGAGGCGTGCGGCTGGACTCCGCGCTGCCCCCACTGCAACGTCACCCTGACCTACCACAAGGGGCGCGAAAGGCTCGTCTGCCACTACTGCGGCCACCAAATACCCGCCCCCTCGAGCTGCCCCAAATGCCAAAACGAAACCCTCACCCCGGCCGGCTTCGGCACCGAAAAACTCACCGAAGAGATCTCTACACTTTGGCCTGCGGCTAAGACGCTTAGGATGGATAGGGATACGGTAAACTCCGAGAGTGCTTTTCGACGCACGGTTAAGGCCTTTGAGCGGGGCGAAGCCGACATCCTGGTCGGTACGCAGATGATTACCAAAGGGTTTGATTTCGGACGTGTTTCATTGGTCGGTATTCTCAATGCCGACAACCTGCTCTTCTCGCCCGACTTCCGCTCCTCGGAGCGGGCCTACCAGCTCCTGAGCCAGGTGGCAGGGCGTGCCGGACGTCGTGAGCGTCGGGGCGAGGTGGTGATTCAGACCTCCGACCCCACGCACCCCGTTATTCGTCGGGTTGCAGCCTCCGACTTCGAGGCGATGGCCCGCGAAGAGCTCTCGGAGCGCGAGGCCTTCCAATATCCGCCCTATGGGCGACTGACCCGCTTCACGCTGCGCCACAGCGACCGCGAACTACTCTTTCGGGCCGCCACAGCTCTTGGCGAGACCCTGCGTGGGCGCTTTGGGCGTCGTCTGCTGGGGCCCGTAACGCCGGCCGTAGACAAGATTCGCGACGAATACATCGTCGAGCTGCTGCTCAAAATCGAGCGCAGCGCCTCCTCGTTAAGGGCCCGTGCCCTGGTAAAAGAGGAGATAGCAAAATTTGCACGGGGCGAGTTCAAATCGGTAACCATACTCACAGATGTCGATCCTCAGTAGCCTGATTGCCGACCTCGGGGCCCTCTTCTTTCCGCCCACCTGTCCGGTCTGCGGCCGCCTGCTGCCGAGTGGCAACCGCACCCTCTGTACCCAATGCCGCATCACGGCTCCCCTGACCCACTACGCCCAAGCACCCGACAACCCGCTCTTCCGCTCCTTTTGGGGACAGCTGCCCATAGAGCGTGCCTCGGCCCTGCTCTTCTTCGCTCCCCAAAGCGGCTGGCAGCGGCTGATTCACGCCTTCAAGTACCACGGGCAGTGGCGTCTGGCCCTCGAGATGGGTCGCTGGTACGGAGCCGAGCTCTCGGACGGCGGACTTCACGACTCGGTCGACGTGGTGATTCCCATCCCGCTCCACCCCCTTAAGCGTCTTCGTCGCGGCTACAACCAATCGGAGTATCTGGCTCGGGGCATTGCCGAGCAGCTGGGCATCGAGGTCGATTTCCGATCGGTGCGTCGCCACCGCAACAACCCCAGCCAGGCCCGACGCTCCGGCGAGGAACGCTGGCAAAATGTCGAAAATATCTTCTCGGTGCGCCACCCCGAGCGGTTGCAGGGCAAGCACATCCTTTTGGTCGATGACGTATTGACCACCCGTGCCACGATGATTTCATGTGGCGAGGCGATTCTGAAAGCGGTTCCCGACTGCCGGCTGAGCATCGCCGTACTCGCCACCTCAAGGCGCCACACCGACCACGCTTAAAGCCGACTCTGAAGGGCCCTCCGAAGGGGTGTTGATGGGGTGTTGAAAAAAAGATTCAAAAAGATTCTGCCGCGGGTTTTGAAAATTGGTTGCGAATGGCTAATTTTGGGGCGAAAACTACGTTTTATCACCCCGTATGGCTAAAGAATACAACAACTCCACCCCCGCAGCACGCAATCGGGCTGCCTATGAGGAGATGGTAGACCCGATGGGCACCGTCCCCCCACAGGCCGTTGAGCTCGAAGAGGCTGTCCTGGGTGCTCTGATGCTCGAGAAGGACAGTATCATCACCGTACAGGAGTTCCTAACCAAGGACTCCTTCTACAAACCCGAGCACCAGACCATCTACCACGCAATCGAGGAGCTCGCCACCGAGCTCAAGCCCATCGACCTCTACACCGTAACCGAGCGGTTGAAGGTGCAGAAACACCTCAAAGAGGTGGGTGGTGCCACCTACCTCGCACAGCTGACCCAGAAGGTGGGCTCGGCTGCCAATGTGGAGTTCCACGCCAAGATTATTGCCCAGAAGTATGTGCAGCGCGAGCTGATTCGCTCGGCAACCGAGATTCAGCGCCGCTCCTACGACGAATCGACCGACGTAACCGAGCTTATCGGCTTTGCCGAGGGCGCCATCTTCAAGGTGGCCGAGGGCCATGTGAAGCGCTCGGTGCAGTCGGCCCACGATATTCTGGCCCGTGCCCTGAGCCAGATTGAGGAGGCCTCGAAGAACAGCTCGTCGATTAACGGCGTTCCCTCGGGATTCACCGGTATCGACAAGGTGACCCTCGGCTGGCAGCTCTCGGACCTGATTATCATCGCCGCCCGACCCGCCATGGGTAAGACCGCCTTTGTGCTCTCGATGGCCCGCAATATCGCCGTAGACCATGAGCGCGGTGTCGGATTCTTCTCGCTCGAAATGTCGTCGGTGCAGCTGATGATGCGTCTGATTGTCGCCGAGACGGGCCTCAACGGCATGGATATCAAGAGCGGCCGCCTGACCCCCGAGCAGTGGCGTCACCTCGAGTCCTCGACCAAGCCCTTAGGTGCTGCTCCCCTCTACATCGACGACACACCCGCCCTCTCGGTCTTCGAGTTCCGCTCGAAGGCCCGCCGTCTGAAGATGCACAACCACA
>CAYRPL010000056.1:0-7874 GCA_964426045.1 uncultured Alistipes sp.
AGCACGTTGCCGTTGATTACACGCACCTTGTCACCCTCCTTCTGAGCCTTGAGGTTGCCACCCAAAATCGACTCGATTTGGGCACCGGCTACCACCTTGCAGTAGGCGGGCTTCTCCACCTCCGAACCCGTTACGGCAATTGTGCGGGTCATATCGACCTTGCCCGTAAGGAACAGACGGCCGATGATGGCCAGATCTTGGAGGTTTACAGTCCAAACCACCTCATTCTTGTTGATGGGGTCGATGTGGTGAATCTGCACACCCACGTTACCTGCGGGGTGCTTGCCTTTGAAGGTGTGAAGCTCCACGCCCTTCAGAGTCTCGAACTTCGAGGCTGCACCGGCCAAAACCGAGAGGTGCACCTTGCCTGCGGTGAGCTTCGAGAGCACCTCGATACCCTTCTGCAGGTTCTCGCCCTCCGAGGCCAACACATAGTTGTAGTCGGGAGCCAGCGGGGCAGAATCGAATGCCGAGACAAAGATAGCCTTGGGCTGCGCCTCGGGGTCGGCGATAACGCCGTAAGGACGCTGAATCAGCAGGGGCCACAGACCCGACTGAAGCAACATCTCGACTACCTCTTCGCGAGTCGCCTTCTTCAAATCGAGCTTGGCGAACTCCTTGTACTGCTGCTCGGCATCGGGCGTCACGGTGACGTTCAACACGCGGCGCTTCTCACCACGGTTCACGGCCGACACCGTACCACTCACCGGCGAGGTAAAGAGGACGCGATCGTTGTACTTGTTGAAGAACAACGCATCACCGGCCTTTACCTGATCGCCGACTTTAACCAGCAACTTCGGAGTCACGCCCTCGAAATCGAGGGGCGACAGAGCATAATCGGCCGAAGCCTTGACCGGAAGCATCGTCTGCTCGGCCTTGCCCTGAAGATTGATGTCGAGACCTTTTCGTAAAGTAATGATTTTCGACATGGTTAAATGTTTGATGTATTAGTTGTTGTTAGTTTATGTTTGTTGAGTTTTCGACTCGTTTCAGGCCTCTTTGTTGTTGTTATTTTTGTAACAATATAATTCGCGTGCGAAGATACGACTTTTTTTGCAGAAAACGCCACTTTTCGGCGAATATTTTTTGCAATTCACAATTCATAATTCACAATTCACAATTAGACGCTGTTTGAATTTTATTGACTGATATAATAATTTTGAATTGTGAATTGTGAATTATGAATTGTGAATTGTGAATTAAAAAAAGGCCCCGCCACAAAGGGCAGGGCCTGAAACATAGGTTTTGCAAGGACTACAAGTCGAAGCAGTCTACGCGCATACAACCAACCGAACCGTTGGCGAATACTACATAGGCGTACATATATACGCCATCCTCTGATACACTCAGGGCGCAGTCGGTCAGAGCGTTATCGTTAGGAGTCGTCGTGTGTACCGACCAATTGGTGCTGTAGGTCTGCTGGCTCATCGATGCCTGAATTACGCGAGCGAACGAATCAATGCTCGTTACATCCAGCAACTCAACCGTAGCCTCACCCCAGATGAAGTAACTATCGGCAGCGGTCAGGGCGTAAGCAGCATTGTTGAAGCGGATGGCATCCACGCAAACGGGACCCTCGTTCATCGTCAGCGTGCACGAAACCTTACCCAGGCAGGTGCCATTCTCGGCCCAGTTCATTACATTGCTCGAGTAACCAATCATAAAGTAAGGCGAAGTGGTTACGGGATCCAGATAGATAACGTCACCATTGGTGTTCGTGCCGCCATCGGCAATCTTCGACCAGTCGGGACCGCTCGTCAGAGCACCGGCCGTAATGGTCCAACGCTGGTGAGCGGTGGTACCACCCGACGACCAGAGGCTGTACATCGAGGTAACAATGGCATCACCGAAGATGTCACCTGCTACCGATACACGCTTACCATACTCGGTCGAAGCGTACTCGATGATGAGCTCGGGCTCCGAGGTCAGATCCTTCATGCGGTATACCTGCATTGCGCCCTCGTTCTGGAAGGTGTGGAGTACCAAGTGACCGGCCTTATCTGCCGTTACACCATAGATCTTACCGGCCTGAGCGCCCAGGTCAACGGTGCCGAGTACCTCGCCCGTCAATGCGTCGAGTATAACGGGAACCTCATAGGGAGCCATTACAACCAGCTTATCACCCAAAGCGGCAATGCTGTTAACAGCCGATGCGGTCAGCGACAGCTCCGACAGAGGTGTGCCCCATACAACGGTCTCCGAACCGGTGCGGTAACCGTAAGCCAGCTTCAGAACCTGCCACTCGGTGGGGCTCTTCACACCGGCCACGCTGAAGTAGGTCTCCACATTACCCTTGATGGCAATACCCAGACCCAGGTTCGAAGGATTATCAACGAGGTTCAACTCCGAACGCATCGTGCCCGAAGGAAGCTGTACAGGAACCGTAATCTCACCATCGGTAAGAGCGATGTTCGTAGCAACTGCTCCCTCAAGACCGGCCGTGTAAGCATTGTTGTTATAGTAACCGGAAATCAGACCCTTTACCCATACACCGGTAGTCGTCTTACCCTCATTGATGAGAGCCTTCACATCGGCCAGCGTGTAAGCCGTCTCAACCGACAGGCCATCACCTTCATACTCATAGGCGGGAACCTCTACCGACACATGCGAAACGTAGGTGGCGTCCTTACCCTGGGGGACACCGTTGTATGAGGTACGAACCGTGCGAACCGTGATGATATCACCAACCTTCACACCTGCCTCGGCCCAATACTTCTGCTCACCATCGGGGCTGCACAGACCATAGATAAGAACCTCAGCGGTCTCATCCTTCAGATAGAAATTACCATAGGTGGTATTGGTAACCGAGGTAATCTCACCGGTCAGCTCATAAATCGTATCGTCCTCGGCTGCATCCAGGAACTCCTGTACTGTAGCCACAACAATTACCTCAGGCTCCTCGACGCTGGCACCCTCGCCCAAAGGCAGGGTGATTACCGTACCGCCTGCCAGCGTGATGTAGACGTTCTCGGTGTCGTACTCAACCTTCGAGATAACGGTGGTGCCGTCCTGGCCGTTCTGGCCATCCTTGCCATCCTCACCGGTAGCCTTGCCTACCTCGGTCCAGGTAGTACCCTCATCGTAAGATACATACCACATACCGTTCTCAATCTTGAGCTGAGGGGTAACGCCATCCTTACCGTCCTGGCCGTCCTGACCATCCTGACCGTCTTTACCGTCCTCGCCATCCTGACCGGGAGCGCCGGGCTGACCATCCTTACCGTCCTCGCCATCCTGACCGGGGGCACCGGGCTGGCCATCCTGACCATCCTTACCGTCCTGGCCATCTTTGCCGTCCTCACCCGAGGCCTTTACCTTGTTGCCGTTCTCGTCGAGCAGCCACTCACCATCAAGAGTCCAGTAGTAGGCACCATCGGTATCCTGCTTCAGACCAATCTGGGGCGTGTAGAAGCCCTCACCGGCACCATCACCGTTGTTGATGTAGATGGTAATCGAATCGCTCTTGGCGAAGGAGATGGTGTAACCAATCACCTCACCACCCTTCTGGATGGGAACGATGGCAGTTACATAATCATTCTTCTGGAGAGCCTCAACGATGGTCTGCAGGGCCGAAATGTTGGTATTCATCTCCTTGCAGAGATTCTCCAACTTGGCCAGACGCGAGTCCATCTCGTTGATCTTGTTCCATACGGCCGCATCGTCATACTCGTCGAAACAGCCCACGGCAAACAGCATCACTGCTGCCGTCATCATAGCTAATAGTTTTTTCATATAAAAAGTTTTTAAAAGGTGTTGGCACATCAGCTGGCCCCATGGTAGCGGTCAAATATTTCTACAAATGTACGAGTTATTTTTTTGTTTTACAAACTATATCGCCCCAAAAATCGTTATTTTTCTTCCGAATGCGGTTTTTTATTCGGATTTTAGCGTTATCTTTGTCTGAAAATGGAGATAATGGTAAATATCCACACCCACCATCCTGCTCTTGGAGAGCTTACGCCCCGCACCGAGGGGATTCACCCCTGGAGAGCCGAGCTGTGGGATGGCAGCCCCCTCTGCCCCACCTCCGAATGTGAGGCGGTGGGCGAGATTGGGTTGGATTACGCCTGCAAGGTGAACAGCGAGTGCCAGCAAAGGCTCTTTCTGCACCAGCTTCGGGTGGCCGAGGAGCGTGGGCTGCCGGTGATACTGCACTGCGTGAGGGCCTTTGAGCCGACGATGCAGCTGCTGCGCAGCCATCGGTTACGGGCGGTGATTTTTCACGGCTTTATCGGCTCGAAGGAGCAGGCCGAGCGGGCCACCCAAGCGGGTTATTACCTCGCCTTCGGGGAGCGTTCACTCGCCTCGCCCCGCACCTGTGAAGTGATGCAACGCATCCCCCTCGAGCGCCTTTTTGTCGAGAGCGACGAGAGCCGAACACCCATCACAGAGATTTATGAGCGGGTAGCCAAGGTGCTCGGAGTGTCGGTCACGAAGCTCCAAAACCAAACATTGGAAAACTTCAAGCGTATATTTAGATAGAGATGGTTAATTGGCTGGAGAGAACCGAGTTATTATTGGGCAGCGAGAAGCTGAGAAAGGTGACGGATGCCCATGTTTTGGTCGTGGGTGTCGGAGGTGTGGGAGCCTATGCCGCCGAGATGCTGGCCCGTGCCGGTGTGGGGCGTATGACCTTAGCCGATGCCGACGAGGTGAACCCCACGAACATCAACCGCCAGCTCGTTGCGCTGCACTCGACCATCGGAAAAAAGAAGGTCGAGGTGCTGGCCGATCGTCTGCGTGACATCAACCCCGAAATCGAGCTTACGATTGTGGCCGACTACATCAAAGACGAAAAGACCTACGAGCTGTTGGATGCCGCCCACTACGACTATGTGGTGGATGCCATCGACACCCTCTCGCCCAAGGCGGCACTGATTGCCGCAGCCTTAGAGCGTGGGATTCCGTTGGTGAGTTCGATGGGTGCCGGAGCCAAGACCGACCCCACACAGCTCGAAATTAAGGATATATCGAAGAGCCACCACTGCCCGCTGGCTCACATGCTGCGCAAGCGCCTGCATCGCATGGGGATTCGCTCGGGTTTCGAAGCCGTATTCTCACCCGAGCCGATTCGTGAGGGGGCGACGATTCGGTGTGAGGAGCAGAACAAGAAGTCGAACACGGGCACCATCTCCTATATGCCGGCTCTATTCGGTATCGGCTGTGCCTCGGTGGTCATTCGTGGGCTGATTGACGAACTATAACCTAAAACGAAATAATGAAAAAGATTGTTTTTTTGGATGAATACAGCCTCAGCGGATGCGATTTGAGTCGCATCAAGGCGTTGGGTGACTATGTGGGCTACGAGAAGACCTACACCACCCAGGAGGTGGTTGAGCGGTGCAAGGATGCCGAGATTATCATCTCAAACAAGGTACTCGTGACCCGCGAGGCGATGGAGCAGCTCCCGAAATTGGAGCTTATCTGCGTGGCTGCAACCGGTGTAAACAACATTGATGTAGAGGCGGCCCGCGAGCGTGGCATCCCCGTAAAGAATGCCGTGGGCTACTCGACCCACGCCGTAGCCGAGACGACCTTGGGTTCGGTGCTGGCCCTCTACCGCAAGGTGGGCTATTACGATTCGTTTGTCAAGTCGGGCGACTACTCCCGCTCGGATGTCCCCTTCCACTTCGGCTACCCCACCCACCAACTCTACGGCAAGCGCTGGGGTATCATCGGGCTGGGAAATATCGGCCGTGAGGTGGCTCGCTTAGCCTCGGCCTTTGGTTGCGAGGTGGCCTACTACTCGACCTCGGGTGCTGTGCGCGAGGAGGCCTACCCAGCGCTCGAATTGGGCGAACTGCTCGCCTGGGCCGATGTGGTGACCATCCACTGCCCCCTGAACGAGCGTACCCGCGGATTGATTGGCGCCCAAGAGCTGGCACAAATGAAACCCTCGGCCCTGCTGGTCAATGTGGCCCGCGGAGGAATCGTCGATGAGAAAGCTCTGGTCGAGGCGCTCGATGATGACCGTCTGGCAGGTGCCGCCATCGACGTCTACGAGAAGGAGCCGATGCTTCGCACCTCGCCCCTGCTCACCATCCGCAAGCCCGAGAAGCTGCTCCTCTCACCTCACAACGCCTGGTCGCCCGTCGAGGCCATCGAGGTATTGATTGGCTGCATCGAGCAGAATATAAAAAGTCACCTGGGATTGTAGGCAGGCGGCATTGGCAGGAGATTGCCGAATTACATAAAAGAGGGTGCCCAAACTTTTCGGGCACCCTCAGCTTCTTTATTACTCTTCGTAGTTTTCTATCGGGCCCGTAAAGGTTCCTCGAACCGTATGGGGCTCTTTGGCATCGTCGAGCATATCGACTGTGATGGTGTAGGTGTCATCGCTGTTCTTTACGATTTCGGCCTCACCCGACGCCAGGGGAGCGAACAGGTCACCAATGTAGTAGTCGGGC
The DNA here is from genome assembly GCA_964426045.1 of uncultured Alistipes sp. GTDB lineage: Bacteria > Bacteroidota > Bacteroidia > Bacteroidales > Rikenellaceae > Alistipes. The sequence goes on from CAYRPL010000056.1 coordinate 6,408, forward strand.
AGCGTAATGTTACAGAAGCAGGAGCCCGTGGGCTGGCCCATCACCTCACCACCGGCAGCAAAGGTGAAGGTATTGGGTCTGCACCTGGGTCGTAAGGTTCAATTCCACGGGGCCAACCTCCTGGACAGGGGGATCGGGGGGCGTATCGGGCCCGGGTTGTGGAGTTGGTTCGGGGTCATCGCCACCGCAAGCAACGAAAGCCACGGCTGTAAAGATAGCGGCCAGCCATCTGAGTCAGTTTTTCATTGTATTAGATTTTTTTGTTGTTTCTATCCACAAAATTACACATCTTCGGCAAACCTGCAACCCTCAAGCAATAATTTCTGCTTATATCTCCATACACATTATATAATAAAAGCGGGTGTCCGAAGTGAATCGAACACCCGCAACGCAATTATTTGCAGTCTTTAGGCGAGCTCAACGAGGCTCTTACCGGTCATCTCGGCGGGCTTCTCAAGGCCCATCAGATCGAGCACCGTGGGGGCTACGTCGGCCAGGATACCACTCTTCACGCTCTTTACGCGATCCGACACAACTACGATGGGTACCGGATTGAGCGAGTGAGCCGTATTGGCCGAGCCATCGGGGTTCAGGGCGTTATCGGCGTTACCGTGGTCGGCAATCTGTACCACCTCGTAGCCGTTGCGCTTGGCAGCCTCGACCACCTTCTCTACGCACTCATCAACAGCCACCACAGCCTTCTGGATAGCCTCATAGACACCCGTGTGGCCTACCATATCGCCATTGGCGAAGTTCAGGCAGATAAAGTCGTAGCACTGCTCATCGAGGGCTGCGGCCAACTTATCGGCCACCTCATAGGCCGACATCTCGGGCTGCAGGTCGTAGGTTGCCACCTTGGGCGAAGCGACCAGAATACGGTTCTCACCGGCAAACTCCGCCTCGCGACCGCCATTGAGGAAGAAGGTAACGTGGGCATACTTCTCGGTCTCGGCAATGCGCAACTGCTTCAGGCCCAGCTTCGAGATGTACTCACCAATCGTATTTTCGACATTCTCCTTATTAAAGAGGATGTGCAGACCCTGGAACTTGGCGTCGTAGGGGGTCATGCAGCAGTAGTAGAGAGGCATGGTGTGCATACCCTCCTGCGGCATATCCTCCTGCGTGAGGACAATCGTAAGCTCCTTGGCGCGGTCGTTGCGGTAGTTAAAGAAGATAACCACATCGCCGGGTTTGATACGACCCACAGCCTCACCGGCCTCATTGACACGCACCACAGGCTTTACGAACTCGTCGGTCACCTCATTGTCGTAGGAGCGCTGCATGGCATCCACCATCGAGGTTGCCTGCTCACCCTGGCCTGAAACCAGCAAGTCGTAGGCTACCTTCACTCGCTCCCAACGCTTATCGCGATCCATGGCGTAGTAGCGACCAATAATCGAGGCTACGCTACCCGAGCCCAGCTGCGCAAGGTGGTTCTCCAAGGCCTCGATAAAGCCCTTACCACTG
>CAYRPL010000056.1:7884-10207 GCA_964426045.1 uncultured Alistipes sp.
TGTCACGACCATCCATAAAGCAGTGTACAAAGGTGTTCTTCAGACCATAGGCTGCAGCGATGTCCGTGAGTTTGAAGAGGTGGTCCAGCGACGAGTGTACACCGCCATCCGAAACCAGACCCATCAGGTGGAGGTTCACACCCTGCTCCTTGGCATAGGTGTAGGCAGCCTTCACCTCCGGATTCTTCATAATCGAGTTGTCGGCGCATGCACGGTTAATCTTCACCAAATCCTGATAAACCACGCGACCGGCTCCGATATTGAGGTGACCCACCTCCGAGTTACCCATCTGGCCCTCGGGCAGACCCACATTCTCACCATCGGTTCTGAGCTCGGCGTGCGGATACTTCTCGCTCATTGCCGTAATATAGGCGGGCTTCATCTGTGCAATCACATCGCCCTTGCCCTTATTACCGTTTCCCCATCCATCGAGGATCATCAACAAAACTTTGTTAGCCATACCAATCTCTATTTTACAAATTCTACTCTCTCTTACTTCAACTGCTCACGAATCATCTCCACAGCCTTATCAATCGAGGCTTGCAATGCGTCGGCATCCTTACCTCCGGCCGTAGCCAGGAAGGCCTGACCTCCACCGCCGCCCTGCATCAGCTTGGTAGCCTCGCGAACCACCTGTCCGGCATTGACTCCCTTGGCCACGATATCGTCACCCAAGGCCACGGTCAGCATCGGCTTACCGGCATTGCTCGAACCGAGCACCAGCACCAGGTTACGGCAACGGGCACGCAAAACAAAGGCCAAATCCTTCACAAACTCGGGCAGACGCTCCATCTGGTGAGCCACAAGCAGAATGCCATCGGTCTGGGGCGTATTGCTGATAATCTTCTCGGCCATGGCTGCCACCTGCTCCTTGCGCAGGCTCTCAACCTCCTTCTGAAGGCTCTCATTGGACTCCATCACCTTCTTCAGGGCGGGCAGCACCTGCGGGTTGTGCAGGTACTCCGAGGCGTTACGCACCATATCCTCGGCGGCATAGAGCACCTTCTCGGCACCCTCAGCCGTTACGGCCTCGATACGACGCACACCGGCCGAAATGGCACTCTCGCTCATAATCTTAAACAGACCGATTGTACCCGTAGCCGAGGTGTGGGTACCACCGCAAAGCTCCACCGAGGTTCCAAACTTAACCATACGCACCTTGTCGCCATACTTCTCACCGAAGAGCATCATGGCACCGGCGGCCTCGGCCTCCTCCTTTGTAGCCTCGCGATTCTCGATCAGCGGGTGGTTCATACGCACAGCACGGTTCACCAAGCGCTCCACCTCGCGTAGCTCCTCCGAGGTCACCTTCTGGAAGTGCGAGAAGTCGAAACGCAGCACATCGGGCGTCACGAGCGAACCCTTCTGCTCGACGTGCGAACCCAGCACCTTGCGCAGAGCCTCGTGCATTAAGTGGGTTGCGGTGTGGTTGTTGGCAGCTGCCTGACGCTTTGCACCATCCACCACGGCCGTAAACTCACCCTCGACATTCTCGGGGAGCTGGGCCACAACGTGGATAATCAGACCGTTCTCCTTCTCGGTAGCAATCACCTCCACACGCTCGTTGGCCGAGGCGATGTAACCCACATCACCCACCTGACCTCCCGAGTTTCCGTAGAAGGGGGTCTTGTCGAATACCAACTGGTAGCTGGTCTTATTCTTCGAAGTCACCTTGCGGTAGCGGGCAATGCGCACCTGCTCGCTAAGGGTATCGTAACCCACGAACTCCGACTGCTTCAGGGGGAAGAGCTCGACCCAATCGTCGGTATCGACTTGGGCGGCGTTGCGTGAACGCTCCTTCTGGGCTTGCAGCTCTCGCTCGAAGCCCTCCAAATCAATCTCCATACCCTGCTCTCGGGCAATCAGTTCGGTAAGGTCAATGGGGAATCCGAAGGTGTCGTAGAGCACGAAAGCCTCCTTGCCCGCAATCTTCTTTTGGCCGGCGGCCTTGGTCTGGGCAATCACACCATCCAGCAGGTTGATACCCGTAGCCAGGGTACGCAGGAAGGCAGCCTCCTCCTCCTCAATCACACGCTCGATAAGGGCCTGCTGGGCCTTCAGCTCGGGGAATTGGGTGCCCATCTGCTCGACCAGACCGGCCACCAGACGGCAGATAAAGGGCTCGTTGAAGCCTAAGTAGGTGTAACCATATCGCACGGCACGACGCAGGATGCGACGAATCACATAGCCCGCCTTTACATTCGAGGGCAGCTGTCCGTCGGCAATCGAGAAGGAGATGGCACGCAGGTGGTCGGCAACCACACGCATCGCCACATCGCACTTCTCATCTGCGCCATAGGCCTTGCCAGACATCTGAGCCAGA
>CAYRPL010000057.1:0-9937 GCA_964426045.1 uncultured Alistipes sp.
CAAGGTGGTTGAGATGCAGTCGGAGGCCGGTGCCGCCGGTGCCGTTCACGGTTCGCTGCAGTCGGGTGCTCTGACCTCGACCTTCACCGCTTCGCAGGGTCTGTTGCTGATGATTCCCAATATGTACAAGATTGCCGGTGAGCTTCTCCCCGGCGTATTCCACGTTTCGGCTCGTGCCCTGGCAGCCCAGTCGCTCTCGATTTTCGGCGACCACCAGGATGTGATGGCTACCCGCCAGACCGGCTTTGCCATGCTGGCCACCTCGTCGGTTCAGGAGGTTATGGACCTGGCCGGTGTGGCTCACATCGTAGCCCTCAAGGCCCGCATCCCCTTCCTGCACTTCTTCGACGGCTTCCGCACCTCGCACGAGATTCAGAAGATTGAGCTCATTGACGAGGCCCGTCTGACCGCCATGCTCGACCGTGACGCCCTGAAGGCCTTCCGTCAGGCTGCCCTCAACCCCGAGCACCCCGTAACGCGCGGTACGGCCCAGAACCCCGACATCTACTTCCAGACCCGCGAGGCCTCGAACAAGTTCTACAACGCCGTGCCCGACATGGTAGCCGAGGCCATGAAGGAGATCTCTGATATTACGGGTCGTGAGTACAAGCCCTTCACCTACTATGGTGCCCAGGATGCCGAGCAGATCATCGTAGCCATGGGTTCGGTAACCGAGACCATCAAGGAGACCATCGACTACCTCCAGGCACAGGGCAAGAAGGTGGGTCTGGTAACCGTACACCTCTACCGTCCCTTCTCCGAGAAGTACTTCTTCGAAGTGCTGCCCGCAACCGTTAAGCGTGTATGCGTGCTCGACCGCACCAAGGAGCCCGGCTCGAATGGCGAGCCTCTGTACCTCGACGTAAAGGATATGTTCTACGGCAAGGAGAACCAGCCGCTGGTAATCGGCGGTCGCTACGGCCTCTCGTCGAAGGATACGACGCCTGCCCAGATGCTGGCCGTATTCGAGAACCTGGCCGCTGCCGAGCCCAAGAGCCATTTCACGGTGGGTATCAACGACGACGTAACCTGCCTCTCGCTGCCCGTAGGCGAGGAGGTTTCGCTGGCCAAGCCCGGTACCTTCGAGGCCCTCTTCTTTGGTCTGGGTGCCGATGGTACGGTGGGTGCCAACAAGAACTCGATTAAGATTATCGGCGGTTCGACCAACAAGTACTGCCAGGCCTACTTCTCCTACGACTCGAAGAAGTCGGGTGGCTACACCTCGTCGCACCTCCGTTTCGGCGACAACCCCATCACCTCGCCCTACCTGGTGACCACGCCCGACTTTGTGGCCTGCCACGTTCCCTCGTATGTCGATAAGTATGATGTACTGAAGGGTCTGAAGGTGGGTGGTTCGTTCCTGCTGAACTCTGTACACGATGCCGCCACGACCTGCGCCACGCTGCCCGACCACATGAAGGCATACCTGGCCAAGAACAAGATTAACTTCTACATCATCAACGCCACGAAGATTGCCGCCGAGCTGGGTCTGGGTTCGCGTACCAATACCATCATGCAGTCGGCCTTCTTCAAGATCGCCGAGGTAATCCCCTTCGAGAAGGCTGTCGAGGAGATGAAGAAGGCTATCCTGAAGTCCTACGGTAAGAAGGGCGAGGATATCGTCAATATGAACTATGCCGCCGTAGACGCCGGAGGTTCGGCCGTCGAGAAGGTGGAGGTTCCCGCCGAGTGGGCCAACCTCGAGGTGAAGGCTTCGGCTGCCACCGTAGATGAGAAGCGCCCCGAGTTCGTGCGCAACATCGTCGATCCGATCAACGCCCTGAAGGGTGACCTGCTCCCCGTTTCGGCCTTCAATGGTCGCGAGGACGGTACCTGGGACAACGGTACGGCCGCTTGGGAGAAGCGCGGCATCGCCGTAAGCGTTCCCGAGTGGCAGATCGACAACTGTATTCAGTGTAACCAGTGCGCCTATGTCTGCCCCCACGCTGCCATTCGTCCCTTCCTGGCCACCGATGAGGAGGCTGCCGCTTCGGGCATGAATTGGAAGCAGGGTCTGGGTGAGACCAAGGAGTACAAGTTCCGCATCCAGGTATCGCCCCTCGACTGTACGGGTTGCAACAACTGTGTGGATGTCTGCCCCTCGAAGCAGAAGGCCCTCGTAATGAAGCCTCTGGAGAGCCAGATGGTCGAGGCCGAGAATTGGAACTACTGCGTCGAGAAGGTCGGCTACAAGCAGGCTGTCGATAAGACCAAGTCGGTAAAGAACCTCCAGTTCACGCAGCCTCTGTTCGAGTTCTCGGGTGCCTGCGCCGGTTGCGGTGAGACCCCCTATATCAAGGCCATCACCCAGCTCTTCGGCGACAAGATGATGGTAGCCAACGCTACGGGTTGTACCTCGATCTACTCGGGTTCGGCCCCCTCGACTCCCTACTGCACCAACGAGAAGGGTCAGGGTCCCGCTTGGGCCAACTCGCTCTTCGAGGATAACGCCGAGTTCGGTCTGGGTATGCACGTCGGTGTCGAGAAGCTCCGTGACCGCATCCAGCTGATGATGGAGGATGCCATCGCCAACTGCCAGAAGTGCTCCGAGGAGCTGAAGGGCGTAATGAAGGAGTGGATTGCCGCTCGCGGTTCGTCGTCGCAGTCGGCCGAGGTTACCTCGCGCCTGGTTCCGATGATGGAGGCTTGCGGTTGCGACACCTGCTCGAAGATTCTCGAGATGAAGGATTGGCTCGTGAAGAAGTCGCAGTGGATTATCGGTGGTGACGGCTGGGGCTACGATATCGGCTTCGGTGGCGTAGACCATGTACTCGCCTCGGGCCAGGATGTCAATATCCTGATTATCGACACCGAGGTCTACTCCAACACCGGAGGTCAGTCCTCGAAGGCTACTCCCGTAGGTGCCGTGGCCAAGTTCGCATCGAGCGGTAAGCGTATCCGCAAGAAGGATATCGGTGCTATCGCAATGACCTATGGCTACGTCTATGTGGCTCAGGTTTCGATTGGTGCCTCGCAGCAGCAGCTCTTCAACGTGCTGAAGGAGGCCGAGGCCTACCCCGGACCCTCGCTCATCATCGCCTATGCACCCTGTATCAACCACGGTATCAAGGGCGGTATGACCCGCACCCAGACCATCGGTAAGCAGGCCGTAGAGTGCGGTTACTGGCACCTGTGGCACTACAACCCCGAGCTGGAGGCTGCCGGCAAGAACCCCTTCGTTTACGACTCGAAGGAGCCCGATTGGTCGAAGTTCCAGGACTTCTTGAAGAAGGAGGTACGTTACACTTCGCTCCAGAAGGCCTTCCCCGCCGAGGCCGAGGAGCTCTTCCAGGCTGCTGAGGAGAATGCCAAGTGGCGTTATAACACGTATCAGCGCCACGCCAAAATGGAGTATTAGCCATTTTAAGCGGTAAATTCCGCACCTCAATCATTGGGGCGAATGGGCAGTACGCAAGTACAGTCCATCCGCCCCAATTTCATGTCGGCACGGAATTCCCTCGCTTAAAACGACTAATCAGCTGCGGGTCAGAAAGGCGCAAGCCGAGGGGCTCGCCCCAAAAGAAGAGAGAGTAACAAGGGTAAGTTTACTTGAGCTTGTTGCTCTCACTTCTTTTTAGCAACGTAGTTGCAGTTTGTGCAGAATAAACCAAAATAAACAAGAAACTCCCGCTCAAAGAGAGAGCAGGAGTTTGGTACCCGGAGCCGGGGTCGAACCGGCACGTCATTGCTGACATTGGTGTTTGAGACCAACGCGTCTACCGATTCCGCCATCCGGGCAAACCTTGAATCGGGAGTGCAAATGTAGGAATAAATTGGCAAACTCCAAAATTTCAGCCCATAATTTTTTATTTTTTATTTTCACAACTTTAGAATCTTCTCAGTAACATAATTGGACCCCAAAATTTCATTCCCAACGAATTACAACCCGTTGGAGAATAATTCTCCTTCGGAGTCTTTTCGTTGCCCCGGCTCGGCATAGTGCAAACTTTATTTGCTCTATGCACTCGCCCCGCTGCTTCGGTTGTCGCCTGTTTCTAATTCCTAATTCCTAATTGCTCATTACTCATTATCTATCAGCTTCCCCGGTCGGGAGGTAGGCATGGGGCGGAATTGGCGGGGCAGGGGTGTGCGGGGAACGCTGTTGGCCTCGTCGCTGAAGAAGTACTTCACCTTTTTAGCCTTCAAGGGGCCAACGAGGGCCGTGAGCTCCTCCAGCGGGGCGCTCTTCACCTTATTGACCGTGCGGAAATGTTTCAGCAGGGTGGTGATGGTCTTTGTACCGATGCCCTCGATGAGTTCCAATTCGCTATAGATAAAGTTCTGGCTGCGCTTCTGGCGGTGGAAGGTGATACCGAAGCGGTGGGCCTCGTCACGGATATGGCAGACCACCTTCAGGGGTTCACCCGTGCGCGAGAGGTAGTAGGGCATCGGATCGTTGGGATAGAAGATCTCCTCGATGCGCTTGGCTAAGCCCACAATCGGCACCCGCTCGGCGATGCCCAGCTCCTGCAACACGGCATAGGCACTCGAGAGCTGCCCTTTACCGCCATCGACGATAATCAGGTCGGGCAGTTCGGCCCCCTCCTCCAGCAGACGCGAGTAGCGGCGATAGACAATCTCACGCATCGAGGCGAAGTCGTCGGCCCCCACCACGGTCTTGACGTTGAAGTGGCGGTACTCCTTGCGCGAAGGCTTTCCGTTGCGGAAGACGACACACGAGGCTACGGGGTTGGTTCCCTGCAGGTTGGAGTTGTCGAAGCACTCGATGTGGCGGGGTTCATGCTCCAAGCGCAACTCCTGGCGCATCGCGGCCATCAGGCGGTCGGTATGTCGTTCGGGGTTCTTGATTTCGAGGTTCTTGAGCTGCTCGGCGCGGTAGATGCGGGCGCTCTTCTGCGAGAACTCCAGCAGTTCGAGCTTCTCGCCCCGCTTCGGCACCGTAAAGGTTACGCCGTCGAAGAGCAGTGTCGTGGAGGGAAGAAAGGGAACCACCACTTCACGGGCCAGCTCACCTCCGGCCAAGGCCTCGGTGGTGTATTGAATACCGAGGGTCAGAAGCTCCTCGGGGGTGCTCTCGATGCCGACCGTCAGACGCACGGTCTGTACCCCGACAATCGAGCCGTGGCGCAGGCGTACAAAGTTGCAGTAGGCCGTATCCTCCTGCAGCAGCAGCGAGAAGATATCTAAGTCGCCAATCTTGGCGCTCACAATCACCGACTTGCCCGAGTAGTTATCTAAGGCATCGAGGCGCAATTTGTAGCGCTGTGCCACCTCAAAGCGCAGCTCCTCGGCGGCCCGCATCATCTCCTTTTCGAGGTGGCGACGCACGGGGCTCAAATCGCCCTTCAAAATCGAGGTCACCAACTCGATATCGGCCCCGTAGGCCTCTGCGCTCTGCCCGCCGACACAGGGCCCCTTGCAGTTCCCGAGGTGATATTGCAGACAGACGCCATACCTACCGCGGGCGATGGCCTCACTACTCAGATTGAGCGAGCAGGTGCGCAGCGGAATCACCTCGCGGATGAACTCCAATACACTGCGTTGCATCGAGATCGAACCGTAGGGCCCGAAGTATTGCGAGCCATCTTTTCGCACCTGGCGGGTGGACTGCACACGCGGAAAGGGCTCGTTGCGCACCACAATCCAGGGGTAGGTCTTGTCGTCTTTCAGCAGGATGTTGTAGCGGGGCTGGAGGCTCTTGATAAGCGAGTTTTCCAACAACAGAGCATCGGTCTCACTCTCCACCACAATATGGCGAATCTCGACAATCTGCCGAACCAATACCCGCACCTTGGCCGTATGCTCGCGGCTCTGGACAAAGTAGGAGCTCACACGCTTGCGCAGCGACTTCGCCTTGCCGACATAGATAATCGTACCGGTTTTATCCAAAAACTGGTAGACCCCCGGGCTCAGCGGCAGCAGGGCCACCTGCTCCTTAAGCGACAGCAGTTGTAAACTCTCCTCCTTCATGGCAACAAAATTACAAAAAATCCGTCAAATCCCCAAACACAGTGTCCGAGTGTGGGCCACAGGCCCCTGCAAAGGCCAAAAAGGAAAATTCTGGTCAAAAAAGTTGGATACAGAGGAGAAATTCACTATCTTTGTGGAAGTTAAGGACACTTCCGCCCTGTCCACAATCAATCAGCACACGAAAATATTCACTAAAACTTAACTCTATGAAGAGATTTTGCCTGTTCCTATTATTGATGGTCGGGGCCACCTCCTGTATCGACGAGGCCTACGATCTCTCGCAGGTTGCCGATGATGATTTTGCCATTGGAAACGACCAAAGCGAGTTTATGATGCCCCTGGCCAACATCACCCTGACGGCCGAGCAGCTTATCTCCGAGAGCGACAGCGAGGACTCGGATGTCGTTTCGGTCTACCAGGAGGCCGACATCTGGCTCCCCACCGAGCTCCCGGGCGGAGCCGATTTCGTCGAGGTGTTGCTGCTGCAGGAGGATGCCGCCTATCTGCAGTCTGTTCTCGATGCGTTGTATGCGGAGATGGCCCAATCCGAGAGCAAGCGTGTGGCTGTCTGCACGCTGATTGCCGAGAAGTACCGCGAGGAGTTTATCTCGGTGCTTTCGGAGGATGTTCCCGCCGAGGTGCGCAACCAGATCCTCACCGCCTCGGTCGAGGAGGGTGCCGACCTGATTGGCGAGCTCTTTATGGATCCGCTGATGCAGGCGAGCATCTCGGTTTCGGTGGGCGAGGTGGCCGAGTACCACTTGGTCAATATGCAGATGAAGGATGTGGTCTATGAGATTGGCGACTTAGGACTGAGTTCGGATGTCGAGGATATGATCAAGGCGAACCTCGACCCCAAGGGCACCGAGCCGGTGGTCAATGCCCTCTACATGGCGGGTACCATCGACAGCGGCTTCCCCTTCTACCTGCTGATCTACCCCCACCTCGACGGCACAGAGGTCGATTTGGGGCCGCTGCGTGTAACCAACGAGGTGACCACAATCGAGGAGGTGCGCCTCTACACCGAGGATATTCAGGTGATTTTCGAGGGCTCCACCCTCACGATGCCCCTGCGCATCTCGCGCTACTACCCCAACCGCGGATTTAACGAGCAGAGCGAGGTACACATCCACCTCACCCTGCGCAAAACCGGCAGTCTGAAGTTATAACCCAAACACCGAACGATTATGAAACGTATATATTTGCTCCTTCTCGGGCTGCTTGCCACCTCAGCGCTTGTGGCACAGAACCCCTCGACCTACTTTATGACAGGCACCCCGCTGCGTGGCGAGTGGAACCCCGCCTTCACCCCCGAGCGCGGCTACATCAATATCCCAGTCATCGGTGGTATTCAGATTGGCACGGAGGGCAACCTGGCCCTCGACCAGATCTTCTATCCCACGGCCGACGGCAGCCTGACGACCCTCTTCTCGGGTTCGATTCCTCCGTCGGTGGCCCTCGACGGACTGGAGGAGATGAACCGCATCGGCCTCTCGACGAACCTCAACCTGATAGGCTTTGGCGCCTACACCCAGAAGCGTCACCACTTCTGGAGCTTCGGACTGAACCTACGCTCGAACCTCGATACAAACCTCCCCTACTCGCTCTTCGACTTTATGAAGAGCGGCAACAGTGCCGACATCGCCGGCCTGGGCCTGAGCAACGAGGAGTATGCCGAGGCAGCCTTCAGCTACACCTTCCCCCTGCTGAAGGAGCGTCTGCACATTGGCGTGCGTGCCAAGCTGCTCGTTGGTCTGGCCCGCGCCTCGCTCAACTTCTCGCAGTTCGACGCCTCGCTGGGTGCCGATGCCTGGCGTGCCCACGCCGTAGGTGAGCTCGAGCTCTCGGGTATGATGCCCGCCACCAAGACCCTCGACGACGGCCGCATGGTCTACGACATGGAGGAGATTGCCGACGACTTCAAGGCCCCCGCCGGCTATGGTTTCGGCTTTGACGTGGGTGCCACCTTCACCCCCATCAAGAACCTCACCCTCTCGGCCTCGGTGAACGATATAGGTGCCCTCTTCTGGTCGAAGTCGGCCACCTCGCTGGGCTCGGTAAACCGTGAAATCAACTTCACGGGCGTCGAGACCGATGAGCACGGAAATGCCATCCAGCCCGAATTTGACCTCGAAGAGCTCGACTTCGACGTGGAGAATGCAGAGGGTATCACCAGCTCGCTCTGCACCTCCTTCAATGTGGGTGGCGAGTACAACTTCCTATCGAGCCGCATCGGTGTCGGCCTCTTCTACAATGCCCAACTCTGGGAGTATAAGACGCGCCACAACCTCACCCTCTCGGCCAACTTCCGCCCCCTGAAGTGGCTCCATGTTACGGGCAGCTATTCGTTTGTGGATAACCGTGCCAACGCCGTGGGCCTCGCCCTGAACCTCTGCCCGAGCTGGATCAACTTCTTTATCGGCACCGATATTCTGCTCTCGAAGAAGACCCCGCAGTGGGTTCCCATCGCCCAGAGCAATATGAATATCACATTCGGACTTGCAGTCCCCCTCAAGAAGAGATAGACAAACGAAAGGCGCCTTCAACGGGCGCCTTTCTAATTCACAATTCACAATTCACAATTCACAATTATTTTTTAGGGGCATTAGGGGAAATTCACAATTCAAAATTTAAAATTCAAAATTCACAATTCACAATTATTTTTTTAGGGGCATTAGGGGAAATTCACAATTCAAAATTCAAAATTCAAAATTTTATTGTGATAGTAGAGGATATTCCTAATTCCTAATTCCTAATTCCTAATTCCTAATTCCTAATTCCTAATTGCATTACCCTGTCCATCCGGATATCGTGGGGCTCGGTCGGAAGCTCGCCGACAATCTGGTGGGGATAACAGATGCCCACCTTCACGGCATCCGGTCGGAGCTGCACCAGGTACTTGTCATAGAAGCCCTTGCCACGGCCCATCCTATCGCCACGAAGGGTAAAGGCGACCCCGGGGACCAATATCAGGTCGATGGTCGCAGGGTCGACAACCTCACCCGCCTCAGGCTCCGAGATTCCGAAGGAACCCTCGGCCATCAGGGCGGGGCTGTAGTCGTAGAAGTGCATCACCTCCCCCTCGACACGCGGCACAAGGAGTCGTTTCTTATCGGCCCAGCTGGCCAGCGCTCCCGAGGTGTCGGGCTCGTCGCCGAGTGACGAGAAGAGGGCCACGGTGCGGGCCGAGGTGAAGGCTTCGAGCTGTTCGACCGCCGAAAAGAGGGCCTCGGAGAGGCGTGCACGCTCACCGGAGGGCAGCGAGCGGTTGATTTGGCGCATACTTTTGCGCAATTCTTGTTTAGAGAGGGTCATAATTCAAAAAATTACACCTCAAAGGTAGGAGTTTTTCTCGAAAATCATTGTTATTTCGCAAACAAAACACTATCTTTGTGGGAAGTTTATCGCCATGTAAGGCGAATAAGCGAAAGCAAACAAACGAAATTTACTAACAATTTTAAACTAAATCACACTTTTATGAACTGTTTTCTAACTAATTCCTCGCTTGGCAAGAAGTTGGTGATGAGTATTTCGGGCTGCGCCTTGGTGCTCTTTATCCTCTTCCACATGTCAATGAACCTCGTTGCCCTCTTCTCGGCCGAGGCCTACAACATGATTTGCGCCTTCCTGGGCGCCAATTGGTATGCGTTGGTTGCAACCGTTGGCTTGGCAGCGCTGGTGGTTATCCACATCGCCTACGCGCTTATCCTGACCATGGAGAACTACCGTGCCCGTGGTAAGCAGCGCTACGCCGTAACGGTCAATGAGCCGGGTGTGCAGTGGGCCTCGAAGAACATGCTTGTTCTGGGCTTCATTGTTCTGGGTGGTTTGGCCATTCACCTGGTACACTTCTGGTCGAAGATGCAGCTCGTAGAGCTGATGGGCCTGCACGAGAACTCGCTGGGCCTCTCGCCCACCGACGGTGCTGCGCTGATTCAGTACACCTTCTCGCAGTGGTACAACGTGGTAATCTACCTGGTATGGTTCGTAGCTCTCTGGTTCCACC
>CAYRPL010000058.1:0-9797 GCA_964426045.1 uncultured Alistipes sp.
ATGTGGTACAGGCCAGCGGTCACGAGATTGGCGAGCTCCACCCCGAACTGCAGGTGCTCTATGTTTCGATGTACAATTCTCAGGCCCAATTCCAGCGCGCCTATCTGAGCGACAAGAAGGGAGAGTTGAACGACTTTATCCACTTCTACCAGATGGTCGATGTATTGATTATCGACGATATTCAGGAGCTCACGGGAAAGCCCGGTACGCAGAATGTCTTCTTCAACATCTTCAACCACCTGCATCTGTCGGGTAAGCAGCTGATTCTCACGTCGGATAAGCCCCCCGTGGAGCTGAAGGATATCGAGGAGCGCCTCTTAACCCGCTTTAAGTGGGGCCTGACGACACAGATTCAGACGCCGGATTATCAGACCAAACTGAAGATTATCCGCGCCAAGATGGCCAAGTTGGGAGTACCCATTTCGGACGAAGTGGTTTCGTTCCTGGCCGAAAATATCTCGGCCAACGTGCGAGAGATTGAGGGAGCCCTCTCCTCGCTGGTAGCCAACGCCTCGTTTATGGGTCGCAAGATTACTACCTCGCTGGCCAAGGAGATTTTGAAGGTCTATGTACGTCTGACGCAGAAGGAGATTACCATCGACCACATTATCGACGTGGTATGCAGCTACCTGAATCTCGATCTGGAGCGTTTCAACTCCACGGAGCGCACTCGTGAGATTGCCCAGGCCCGCCAGATTGCCATGTACTTGGCCAAGCAGCACACCAAGGCCCCGCTTACGGCCATCGGCTCGGCCATCGGAGGCAGGAACCACGCCACGGTGCTCCACTCCTGCAAGGCCATCAGCAACCTGATGGAGACCGACAAGCAGTTCCGCCACCAGGTCGAAGAGATTGAAAAATTAGTACTGGCATAGCATTATGCAATGAGTAATAACAAAAAATGGCAAATTCGGTTTGCCATTTTTGTTATCCATAAGAGAGAACCCCCTAATTCCTAATTCCTAATTCCTAATTCCCAATTTATATAAGGTATGGATCAACCAAAAATCGAGCGACTGCTGCGGCTGATGAAGCTCCTGACGGCCAACACCACCTACACGGTGGATGAGCTGGCCGAGCGGCTCGATATGTCGCGTCGCACCATCTATCGCTACATCGACACCTTCCGCGAGGCGGGCTTTGTGATTAAAAAGACGGGCGAGCACATCCGCCTGGACAAGACCTCGCCCCACTTCAAGGAGATTTCGCAGCTGGTCCACTTCACCGAGGAGGAGGCTGTGATTTTGAAGCGTGCCATCGAGAGTGTGGATGATACCAATATCCTGAAACAGAACCTGAAACGCAAACTCTACTCGATATACGACAACAAGACGCTGGCCAATACGGTCGTCAAGGGCCCCCTGGCCGGCAATGTACACACGCTGATTGAAGCTATCGAGCAGGGGCGGCAGGTGGTGCTGCACGACTACCGCTCATCGCATGGCGGGCGGGTAAGCGACCGTCGGGTCGAGCCCTTCAGTTTTACAACCAACTATGTGCAGGTGTGGTGCTACGAAGCGGCAAGCGGTGCATGCAAGAGCTTTAAGACCGCCCGCATCGGAGAGGTCGAGCTGCTCGACGAGCCGTGGCAGCATGCCGCAGAGCACCGCGAAGGCTTTACCGACATCTTCCGCATGAACGGCGAAAAGCGCCAAAGAGTGCAGTTAGAGTTGGGATTGAGGGCCTGCAACCTGCTCTGCGAGGAGTTCCCGCTGGCCGAGCGCGAAATCAAGGCGCTGGGAGATGACCGATGGCTGCTCGATACCGAAGTTGCCGATTTTGCGGGCGTAGGTCGCTTTGTGGTGGGTCTGTTAGACGACATCCGCATCCTGAGCCCCGAATTGGAGGAGTATCTGCGCAGCTACATCCGCCGAAATTTTTCTTAAAAAAACAAATTTCATCCATTTTTTTTGATTGTTTGCTGCTCTGTGTCAAAAGTTGTCACAGAGCAGCACTACTTTTGTCCTACAATCAAGCAATAAAAGCAAAAAATGAGTAAAAAGATGGAGGCAAAGTACAAAGTAAGATGTCCGCAGTGCGGCTCGGAGACCGAGCTCAGACGTCGGAGCCGAGTAGCCCAAGGGGCAGGTGCGGGGTGTATCGAGACCGAAATTCCCATTCGTTGTCCCCACTGCCTGGGTCGGCTGAACCGAACCGAAGAGCAGTTCCGAAGGCAGCTTTTCGAGGTAGGTTTGTGCGGATAGGGGAATCAAAAAGCAAGATTTTCGACCAAGAAATTGGAAAAATGGCAATATTTTTTTAATTTTGAGCGAGAATTTGTCCGAGAAGAGTCGGGCTCCAAAACAAAGAGGTATGAAGCACTACACGATACTGCTCTTAGGCATTCTTATCGGATGCTGTGACGGGCTCGAGGCCCAAGAGCTGCCCATGTGGTTGCATCTGAAGGTGGAACGCTCGCTAAACGGGCCGATGTTACTCAAGCCCAGCGAATTACATTTTGACCCCAACAGCCCCTTTGCCTGGGAGGACAAGGCTGCACAGGAGAAGTACGAAAAGTCGGTTGAGCGCTATCTGAAAGCCCAAAAGAGCATCACGCCCATCAAGCGAAAGCTGGAGAAGCCGAGCGTAAAGTTCAGTTTTCGGGTACGCGGAGGCAACACCGAAGGGAATTGGAGCCCCTTTCCGGATCGTGCACTCGACGCCCGCATCATTCGCTATCCGATGCCCCAACCCAACTTTAAGGCGGCACCGCGAGGGCCCAAGGCCGCACCTCGAAGATAGTTTAATTAAGCAGACACAAGCCGCTAAAAGATAGCAAAAAAACAGAAACAGAAAATTAGAAAATAGAAAAATAAAAATAGAAACGTTATGGCAGAGAAAGTACAAGTAAACGCAGACAAGCTGAAGGTCTTGAATGCGGTGATGGAGAAGATCGAGAAGGATTTCGGCAAGGGCTCCATTATGCGAATGAACAGCAGTGAAGTGGTGGATGTTCCGGTGATTTCGACCGGCTCGATCACCCTGGATATGGCCCTCGGCGTGGGCGGATACCCCAAGGGGCGCGTAATCGAGATTTATGGCCCCGAGTCGTCGGGTAAGACTACGTTGGCTATTCACGCCATTGCCGAGGCGCAGAAGCAGGGTGGTATCGCCGCCTTCATCGACGCCGAGCACGCCTTCGACAGTTTCTATGCCCAGAAGTTGGGCGTAGATGTCGATAATCTGCTCATTTCGCAGCCCGACAACGGCGAGCAGGCCCTCGAAATTGCCGATTCGCTGATTCGCTCGAGCGCCATCGACATCATTGTCATCGACTCGGTGGCCGCCCTGACCCCCAAGGCTGAGATTGAGGGTGAGATGGGCGACTCGAAGATGGGTCTGCAGGCCCGCCTGATGTCACAGGCCCTACGTAAGCTCACCTCGAGCATCTCGAAGACCAAGACCGTCTGCATCTTCATCAACCAGCTGCGCGACAAGATCGGCGTGGTGTATGGCAACCCCGAGACCACGACCGGCGGTAACGCCCTGAAGTTCTACGCCTCGGTGCGCCTCGATATTCGCCGTGTATCGGTCATCAAAGATGGTGACGAGCAGCTCGGAACCCGCACCCGCGTCAAGGTGGTAAAGAACAAGGTGGCCCCTCCGTTCAAGAAGGCCGAGTTTGACATCCTCTTTGGCGAGGGCATCTCGAAGATTGGCGAGATTATCGACTTAGGCGTAGACTACAGCATCATCAAGAAGTCGGGCTCGTGGTTCTCTTACGGTGATCAGAAGATCGGCCAGGGCCGTGACGCCGTGAAGGAGCGCCTGATGAGCGACGAGGCGATGCGCGAGGAGGTCGAGCAGCGCGTGCGCGAAGCCATGAAGCAACCCTTGCAGTAAAACCCTATACCTTGGTCGTTCACAAAGAATTACGACCAAAAATAGAAAACTGCGAATAAAACCGAAAAGCAAGAGAGCAGGGTAGTCCTTTTTCAAGGGCTGCCCCTGCCGGTTAAATAACCTTAAGAGCCTATGAACTACTCGGCAGAAGATGAGAAATTGATCCAGGAAAAGTGGGAGGAGTTGTTACACTCCTGCACCAAAATATGCCGCAGCGAGGAGGATTGGAACTTTATCAAGCGAGCCTTCTTCCTGGCCAAGGAGGCCCATGCCGGCATCCGACGCCGCTCGGGCGAGCCCTACCTGCTACACCCGATTGCCGTGGCCCAAATCGCTGTGGATGAGATTGGTTTGGGTGTAAAATCGGTGGTCGCCTCACTGCTGCACGACGTAGTGGAGGACACCGACTACACGGTCGAGGATATGGAGCGCATCTTCGGGCCGAAAATCGCCTCGATGGTCGATGGCCTAACGAAGATGTCGGGCGTATTCAACGCCGACACCTCGGAGCAGGCCGAGTACTTCCGCAAGGTACTGCTGACTCTCTCGGACGATGTGCGTGTGATTCTCATCAAGATTGCCGACCGCCTGCACAACATGCGCACCTTAGGCTCGATGCCTCTGAACAAGCAGATTAAAATCACGGGCGAAACCATCTATTTGTTTGCGCCATTGGCCTATCGTTTAGGACTTTACGCCATTAAATCGGAGCTCGAGGACCTCTGCATGAAATACCGCTTTCCGGAGCAGTATGCCGAAATCAGCCGCAAGCTGAATGAAACCGAGGCCTCGCGCAAGGAGTATATCGCCAAGTTTAACGCTCCGATTATCGAGGCCTTAGATCGCGACCACATCAACTACGAGATTTCGGGGCGCGTGAAGAGCATCTACTCGATTTGGACCAAGATGCAGCGCAAGCAGATTCCCTTTGAGGAGATTTACGACCTCTTTGCCATCCGCATCGTCTTCAAACCCCTGCCCTTCCCTTCGGAAAAGACCCAATGCTGGCAGATCTACTCCTCGATTACCGACCTCTACACCCCCAAACCAGACCGTCTGCGCGACTGGATCTCGATGCCCAAGGACAACGGCTACGAGGCGTTGCACTCAACCGTAATGGGCCCCGACGGTGTCTGGGTCGAGGTGCAGATTCGCACCCAGCGCATGGAGGACATCGCCGAGCGCGGATTTGCTGCCCACTGGAAGTATAAGAAGGCCACCTTCTCGCAAGACGAAGATGAGTTTGACCGCTGGCTGAAGAAGATTCGTACAGCCTTGAACTCCCCGACGGAGAACGCCATCGACTTCTTGGATAACTTTAAGTTGTCGCTATACACTTCTGAAATTGTAGTGTTTACACCAAAGGGCGAGGCCAAGAAATTGCCCTACGGAGCCACCGCCTTAGACTTCGCCTACGACATACACTCGAAGATTGGCAACGGAGCCATCGGTGCCAAGATCAACCACAAAATCGAACCCCTGACCAAGCAGCTCAACAGCGGCGACCAGATTGAAATCATCACAGCCGAGAATGCCCACCCCAACCCTGAGTGGCTGAATGTGGTGACCACAGCCCGCGCCAAACAGGCCATCAAGAGCTACCTGAAGCGCGAGCAACAGAACAACATGGAGCACGGCATGAAACTCTTCGAGGAGGAGATGCAGCGCCTGAAGGTCAATCTGAGCGGCCGAGTTCTCCGCAAAGTGGTTCCCGCCTACGGCTGCACGAACAAAGAGGAGTTTTACAGCAAGGTCGGAGCGGGCATTATTGAACTCACTGATTTAGAAAAAGTTCTAAAGAGCAACTCAACCAAAAAATTACTTAAATTCTGGACTCTTTTTATCAACGACAAGCAGACCGATGACGATCTCGACGACGCCCCCGAGACCATCGACGAGGCAGCTGCCGCCAAGCAACATCCCGCAGAGAGTGAGCCCGAATTTGTGATTGCCGAGTGCTGCAAGCCCATCCCGGGTGACAGCGTAGTAGGCTTCCGCGACCCCAAGAGCGGAAAAATCGAGGTTCACAAAGCCTCGTGCGACGAACTAAACCGCCTTGCCGCACAATATGGCAAAAACATTGTAAAAGAGGAGATTAAATGGTCTCAGCACAAGGCTGTACATTACCTGTCGGCCATTTCGCTGCGCGGCATCGACCGCCTGGGCATCCTATTGGACCTCGCCACGGTGGTCAGCGGCGACTTCAATATCAACATGCGCTCGATTGACGTACAGAGTCACGACGGTGTATTTGAGGGAAGCCTGAGCCTCTATGTCAAAGACACCGAGAGTCTGAACAACGTAATGGACCGCTTGCGCAAAATCAAGGGTATCGAGACCGTTAAACGACTTATAAACACCTAACAAAGAGCAATATGGAGGATTTCCTGCAAATACTCATAACCTTTGGAATCATCATCTTTGCGGCCAGCTCCAACCTCCGCAAGCGTGCCCGTGCCCTCGAGGAGGAGACCGAGGAGCTGCCTTCAGAAGAGATACCCACCAAACCCTGCCCCTTTACACCGATTCCCAAACCCCGTGTGCGCCACACAGAACGCAAAGCGACCGAGGCCCTGCACCCCGACAGCCAGGAGCTGCTGACGCCCGAAATTGCCCTCAAAGAGCGCCCCAAGGCCCACAAAAACAAGATTGCGACCACCGGTAGTCACCTACACCCGCAGGGGAGCTCATTAAAGACCACATCAGCGCCTGCCCGCCCCGAGGAGGAACCAACGAGCCGACACCCGCTGACGGCCGATTTTGACCCGCAAAAGGCGATTATCTGGGCCGAGATCATGAACCCCAAGTTCGAAGAGTAATGAGACGCCAAGCAAGCCCCGGAGTGCCGCAACGGCTCGAGGCCGCACATAGCCCCGAAAGGCTACACAAAAACTTGCGCAGGACCAACCTGCTGATTCCGATTACAGCCATTGCGCTCGGACTCTGCATGGCGTCGCTCTGCATCGAGGGATACGATACGCTGCTTGCTGCCTTAGCAGGCGTACTAACCATCCAACTAATCCACCTGGCGACAAACCGCCGCGAAATAAAACGACTAATAAAGAGAATCGAACAACTAACCAAGGAGAACGAATAGGGTAGCAGCCCACTTGACAGAAGGCAAGCAACCCCTAATTCCTAATTCAAATTTTAAAGGTATGGCAACAATCTTTTCACGCATCATCGCAGGGGAGATTCCCTGCTACAAGGTGGCCGAGAACGACCGCTTTTTCGCCTTTTTGGACATCAATCCTCTGAAGGAGGGGCATACGCTGGTGGTTCCGAAGCAGGAGACCGATTACATCTTCGACCTCGACGACGAGCAGCTGAGCCAGATGATGGTCTTCGCCAAGGAGGTGGCAGCAAAAATTAAGCGCGAAATCGCATGTAATAGGGTAGCTGTGGTCGTTTTAGGCCTCGAAGTACCCCATGCACACATCCATTTGATCCCTATTGAGAGTGAAAATGACGTCGATTTCCACCGAGAAAAGCTCAAATTGACGCCCGAAGAGTTCAAAAATATCGCTGAAAAATTGAGCCGATAGAGGAGTGTTAACAAAATTATAACGCCCAAATAATCAATAAATTAGCCGCCATGAGCGGCTAATTTTATCTCTGTTATTTAACATAATATATCCAAAAATCAGCCTGTTGATAAAATTTTACACCCGTCTATTCACAAAATCAAATTTTTGTTAAAATTTCATCAAAAGGGTAGGGCGTTTTACAATTGTAAACCAAAAACAACGGTGCAGCCAGATGCATTTTTTACTTTTGTAATCCATCAGTCCGGATAAACAACTGTTAATATTTCACATTTGTAAATTCACACAATCCGGCAAGCAACTCCAAAATCGGAGCCGGGAAAGCCTCGTTTACTAATTGAATTTTCCGTTATAATGTGCCGAATATTCGCATAGTTACAAAGTTTACCTAAAATTTAATTCGGCGGTTTGGTGGCCTGTAGGGTAGTTCGGGGCGCATCGGGCAGTTTTAAGGTGATTCAGGCAGCTAACTACGGATTATTCGTGTATTTACGCAAGTTATCGCAACTTTAATCGAGAAAAATCAACGGGGCGAGATTTAACCCGAATCAAATCTTAACAGTTGTAAACATTTTGCCGACTTGTTAATATTTTACAAAAGTAGAATTTTCTTGTTTTACAAAAGAAAAATGCTTACATTTGTAAAAAATTAGCGATTTTAGCACCGATGAAGGAGAAGATACAACTTTTGATAAAAAATGAGGGGCTGACGCAGAGTCGGCTGGCGGAGATTTTGGAGATTCAACCGGCCAACGTGTCGCACATACTTTCGGGTCGCAGCAAGCCGGGCTTCGAGCTGCTGCAGAAAATTCTGCGTCGCTTCCCGCGCCTGAATCCCGATTGGCTGCTGCTCGACCGTGAGCCGATGTACCGTTCCGATACCGAGACTGAGGAGCGGAGCTCGGCGGGGCTCCTCGACCAGCGACCTGCTCCCGACTTGGACTCGCTCTTCCCGACAGGTGCCGTGAGCTACCCTTCGGCTCCGGATGGCTCGGCCGAGCTGGCAACAAGCAGCCGAACCTCAGATGCCGACAACCCGCCGAGTAGCTCGCCCCGTGGTCGCGTCGCCCGCGTCGTGGTCTTCTATTCGGACCACACCTTCGAGAGCTTCGAGCCCAAGGGCGAATAAAATTTTGGCCTTGGCTTCCCAAGCCAATGTTCGCTCACCAAACCTCGACCTTCGCGGCTGTAGAAAAAGTCGGCACCTTATATATATACGCACACGCACGTATACATATAAGGTGCTTCACATTCTCAGATGACACCCGGCACCGAGAGCTAAACCTTCCCATCGACTGCAAATTCTGCCAAATTCTCAACCTCCCGAGAATCGCATAAACCGCCCATCGCCCCGCAAAAAATATTTCGCGCGATTCTCAGCGAGTTAAAAAAGTTGCGATTTCGGCTTCGCTCCTGCTCCTAACGGCACTGATTCACCAAAATATCTATCAGCCGTCTATAATTGTGAATTGTGAATTGTGAATTGTTCACCCCTCTCCCCCACTACAAAGATAAGCAATGAAATAATATATATATTATGTTAAATCGTGAAATGTGGGAAAAAGGGTAGTGTAGAGGGAGAATGAAAAAATGAGGATGTCCAACAAGTCAAATTCTAACGATTTCACCCCCGCCCAGATGCACTTTTGGCGGGGGTGATTTTCATTTTTGAGGACTTGTTAGACAGCCTCAAAAGGAAAGAGCAGGATAATTAGTAAATTTCTCATCTCTTTCTAATAAGCGACACGAATAGGTATAGGCCAAACAAACAAATTGCAGCAATTGCGAAGAAGAAAATCGTTGCACCTAAGGTTATTGCTTCTGCAGTGCACTCTTGATGATCGTCGGCCGCTCCTGAAAGGTTTCTCGTTTCACCCTCGTGGGGATCCCAAATAATATTCTCTCCCTGTTGAATCATCTGAACGATATCCTCCTCGTTTTCAACCGGCCACTCATTGGTATAGTCCCCTAAAAGAATCACCTGAAGGGGGATGTAATCCACAACTCTACCCTCTTCAATCTCGCTGTAGACCCAGCCGGCGAAAATTTTGCGATACTCCTTCAAAAAGTGGAACTCAATCCAAAGTCCGCCAAATTCTACCGGTTTGGTATTAAGTACAACAAATCGGCTATCCAGCAGATCGCGATGCGCATCCAAGGTCTCATTAGACTCCTCTCCACGAGCACACGCCCCGATATAAGAGCAAAGTTCGCGCACATAGTCATTGTCTATCCAATCCATCCCCTCCCAATCTTTGAAGCGGATTGTTTCGTTCTCCTCCTGCTGCAATCTCTGTGCCTGGCAGATACTCGTTCCGGCCCAAACAGCCAGAGCAATCAAAAATAAAAGTTTCTTAGTAACTGTTTGAATTTTATTGAAAAATATTTTTATGCAAACATATAATATCT
>CAYRPL010000059.1:0-9790 GCA_964426045.1 uncultured Alistipes sp.
CGTCACAAATATAAAAAAAGCCCATCTAACAAAAAACTTGTTAGACAGGCTCTTTAACTTGTTGCTAATTGTCAACTACTAATTTACTTAGTATTGTTCTTTTTCGTTGGGGAAATCACGCTCCTTGACATCCGAAACATAGTGGCTCACGGCATCGGTCATCATCGAGTGCAGGTCGGCATAGCGGCGCAGGAAGCGGGGCGAAAATCCCTTGTTGATACCCAGCATATCGTGGGCTACGAGCACCTGACCATCGGTGGCACCACCCGCACCAATGCCGATGGTCGGCATATGCACCTCGCGCGTCACACGCTCAGCCAAGGCAGCGGGAATCTTTTCGAGCACACAGGCAAAGCAGCCCGCCTTGTCCAGAATATGGGCGTCACGCACCAGCTTCTCGGCCTCGGCCTCCTCACGGGCACGCACCGTATAGGTACCGAACTTGTGGATCGACTGCGGCGTCAAGCCCAGGTGTCCCATCACGGGGATTCCGCAAGCCAAGATACGCTGCACGGACTCTAAAATCTCCTCGCCACCCTCGAGTTTCACGGCGTCGGCCTCGGTCTCCTTCATGATGCGGATGGCCGAATCGACAGCCACCTTTGAGTTACCCTGGTAGGTTCCAAAGGGGAGGTCTACGACCACCAGAGCACGATTTACGGCACGCACCACCGACTTGGCGTGATAGATCATCATATCGAGGGTGATGGGCAGGGTCGTCTCGTAACCAT
Source organism: uncultured Alistipes sp. (assembly GCA_964426045.1). Lineage (GTDB taxonomy): Bacteria > Bacteroidota > Bacteroidia > Bacteroidales > Rikenellaceae > Alistipes. The sequence continues at coordinate 732 of CAYRPL010000059.1, forward strand.
GCATCACATTGGCGGCCGAGTCGCCGACCAGAATTACATCGACACCGGCGGCATCGACAATCTTGGCCATCGAATAGTCGTAGGAGGTGAGCATCGCAATCTTCTCGCCGCGCTGCTTCATCTCGGTCAGGCGGTAGGTTGTAACCGCACGAACAGTAGATTCTACGGACATAAGCGTTTATTCTTTTTTAGGTTTGGTTTAGCCGGCCAAAGGTAAGGCTATTTTTTGAGCTGTGCAAACAAATGCCACAAAACTACGCCTCCCGAGACCGAGACATTGAGCGAGTGCTTGGTGCCGATTTGGGGAATCTCGATGGCCCCGTCGCAACAATCGACCGCCTGCTGATCAACGCCAAAGACCTCGTTGCCAAAGACCAAGGCATACTTTAGGCCCTGCTCGGCATAAAACTTGTCGAGCATGACGGCTCCCTCGACCTGCTCGACAGCCAGAATCCGGTAGCCCGCCTCCCGCAAGCGGGCAAGGCACTCGGTGGTCTTCCGATGGTAGCTCCAGCGAACCGTCAGTTCGGCACCCAGGGCCGTCTTGTGAATATCGCGGTTTGGGGGTGTGGCCGTAATGCCGCAGAGGCAGATCTCCTCCACAGCAAAGGCGTCGCCCGTGCGGAAGAAGGCTCCGACGTTCTGCAGCGAGCGCACATTATCCAGCACAACGACCACGGGTTGCTTCTCCATATTGGAAAACTCCTCGGCCGTCGGCCGTCCCAACTCCTGATTCTCTATTTTGCGCATCTTTTCGTGTTTTTTCTCCATTTTCGGGGCAAATGTACGCAATAATGGGATGAGTTTGAAATATTTTTTCTATTTTTGGGTGTTATTTTTTGTGGAATCTCCCTAAACACATTCGTTATGAAACGACTTATACCTCTTCTGTTACTGCTTGTTGCAGGGGCGAAAGCTCAGGCCCAGGATTTCGTGCTTTCGCTTCCTTTCGAGACCCGCTTCGATAACCGCGAATACTCGCCGTGCGACTTTGGCGAATCCTTCACCCTCTTCGGTATGGGCTTTTCGCCCGAGGTGGGTGTCGAGTGGAGCGGTGTAAACCGCCTGATGGTGGGAGCCAACCTTACCCACGAATTTGGTGACGAGAAGTCCCTCTCGGAGGCGGCGCTGATGGCCTACTACCAATATCAGGATAGGCGTTTTTCGGTCAATGCCGGAATCTTCCCCCGCTCAAAGATGATCGGTCAATACTCCGAGGCCATCTTCGACGACAAGACCACCTTCTACCACGCCCCCCTGCAGGGTATCCTCTTCAACTACCGCTCGACAGAGAGCCAATCCTATGCCGAATTTCTGATTGATTGGGAGGGGCTGCGCACCGAGACCCAGCGCGAGAAGTTTCGTATCCTGGCCGATGGCCGCTGGGATAACGGCCGCCTGTGGGCCGGAGGTTCGCTGATGATGCTCCACTACGCCAAGACTCTCAACGAAGAGGCTGACGAGGGGGTAGTCGATAACCTCTTGGTGAACCCCTATGTAGGTGTTCGCTTCGGGGGCGATTTTAAGGTCACGGTGAGCCTGGGCTACCTGCAAGCCCTGCAGCGCGACCGCCATGTTGCCTCGGGCTGGATTACCCCCAAGGGTGGCGAGTTGTATGCCTCAATCAGCCGCTGGGGTCTCAAACTCGACAACCGCCTCTATGTAGGCGAGAATCTGCAACCGCTCTTTGCAATCTATGGTGCCGATCTGTTCGAGGCCTCGACCTTCTATGGCGTAACGGGCGACATCTATAACCGCACCTCGATTGGCTATGCCCGCACCTTCTTTGAAGAGACCCTGCAACTCGATGCCTCGCTCGTATTCCACTACGACGGCGTGGGCTTGGGCCTTCAGCAGGTGCTGAAAATCGGTGTAAACCTCGAAAAAGTCTTCTCAAAACGCAAATAGTTACAGCGAACTTTGCTGGCTGAAAATAATTTATTACCTTTGCGTAGTGAGTGACGCCACTCAAGATCCAAAGAAAGGGTATAAAAAAAAGGGACCTCTTCGAAAGGAGTCGGTCCCCGTGTTGTTTGGTAAACCTAAATAAATAATAGAGTGATGAAACAATTTCTGCATCTGATCATGGCGATCCTGCTGTTGAGTGTGGCGGGATGTTCCGGTTACGATGACACCGATTTGGTGAATCGTATGGGTAACCTCGAAGAGCGCGTATCGGCCCTCGAGGATTTGTGCAAGGAGATGAACACCAACATCTCTTCGCTGCAAAGCATTGTCAAGGCGCTACAACAGAATGACTACATTGCGGATGTTACGCCGATAACCGAAGGGGGCGCAACCATCGGCTACAAGATTGCTTTCGCCTATGGCGATCCCATCGAGATATACCACGGCAAGGATGGCGAGGACGGCAAGGACGGCAAGGACGGCCAAGACGGTCAGGTTCCCATAATTGGCGTTAAGCAGGATAGCGCCGGACGCTACTACTGGACTTTGAACGGCGAGTGGCTCCTCGACAATAAGGGTAATAAAGTTCCCACAACCGGCCAAGATGGCCAAGATGGAGAGCCCGGAAAAGATGGCGACGATGGCATTATACCCCAACTAAAGATTGAGGAAGGTTATTGGTATATCTCTTATGATAACGGATTGACATATTCCATACTAGGCAAGGCAATTGGTGAAGATGGTAAAAATGGGGATTCCTTCTTCCAAAGTGTAGATGCCTCAGAAAGTGATTATGTGATTTTTACACTTGCAGATGGCACGCAAATCAAGTTTCCGACCTGGTATGCTTTTGAACAATTGCAAAAAGAATGCAACCAAATGAATACCAATATTGTTGCTCTGCAGACAATTGTCAGCGCAATCCAAAAAATGGACTATGTAGAGGGCATTAGTCCTTTAATAGAGAATGGCGAAGAGGTTGGCTACACAATCACCTTTACACAAAGCGGAACAATCGCCATTTATCACGGTAAGAGCGGTGTAGATGGCATTGATGCAGAGAAACCCGTTATCGGGGTAAAAGTTGACGTCAATGGCGTTTACTGTTGGACTATTAATGGGGACTGGTTGTTGGATGAAAATGGGAATAAAGTTAAAGCAACCGGCGTAGATGGAGAAAATGGCAAAGCAGGGGAAGATGGAATTACCCCGCAATTAAAAATTGAAGATGGGTATTGGTATATATCCTATAACAATGGCAAGACCTGGGAACAACTTGGCAAAGCAACCGGTGAAAATGGAGCCAACGGAGAAAACGGCAAAGACGGAGACTCCTTTTTCGCAAATATCACCCAAGACGAGATAAACGTATATTTTGAGTTGGTGGATGGTACTACTATCATTCTCCCCAAAAGAACATCAATACTTATCACCTTCAATGAGGGGGACTTGAGCGGCATGTACACCAATTCTACTCGCTATATTGGTTATAGTATCACAAGCATCGTCAAACCTGTTACGGTAGAGGTCGTTTCTTCAGCAGATATTAAAGCCCGAATCATAGCAGAGGATGAAAGTGGCTTAACCGGAGAAATCGAGGTGAAGACAAGCGACAGCATTGACGAATACAGCAAGATAGTCGTCTTAGTATCAAATGGCGAAAATATTATTATGCGTAGCATTGCCATTGAAGAGGCGGGCTTGATTGTGGAAAACAACACAGAATACAACATCTCAAGCGATGGAGGTGAAATTGCGCTCAATTTCCTCTCAAACGTAGCCTGTGAGGTCGTAATTCCACAAAGTGCACAATCGTGGATTTCGGTTACTCCTTCAACGCACGCACTGAATCAGCAAACAATACGGCTAAATATCGAGCGCAATTTGGGCTATGGTCGCCGTGCAGCTGTCATTGTACAATCCATAGATGGTCATTTGTCTTTGAACTATACCATCTCCCAGCAGAGTGACCCAACGTTATTTCCGGCTAACAACGAAATATGGTACACATCGAGCGATGGCAAAATTGTCACCCCCAACATGGTGGATGCATTTGGAGCGACCCTTGTTTCGAACACATATGACAACGGCAAGGGTATTCTTAGATTTGATGGGGATGTAGCCAAGATAGAAAAACCTTCAAGCGGAAAGATAGCTGAAGGCTCTCAAGCTGTTATCACCAAAGTAGAGGGACCGTTCTCTGGTTGCTATACCCTTGAAAGTATCACTCTACCTAATTCTCTTACTTTAATTGGAGAACGAGCTTTCTATGATTGTCGGAATCTGAAAGTCATCACCATTCCTGAAAGCGTAGAAACAATTGCGCCATTGGCATTTACAAGGTGTTATGGACTAAAAGAGTTTAAGGGTAAATTTGCAGCAGACAATGGACGTTGTCTGATCAAAAATGGTATGATTATCGCCTATGCAGATGGATCTGGGAGTGAATATAACATACCTTCTGAGGTAACTTCTATTGGTGAAAGTGCATTTTATGAGACGGCGGTTAGAGACATAACCGTCCCTAGTGGAACAACAATCATTGAGAGTTCTGCCTTCATGCAGTGTTCTAGTTTGAGGACTATTGACATACCCGAAAGTGTGGACACAATCAAAATGCAAGCTTTTTCCGGATGTATCCGTCTTGAAGAAATCGTTATTCCAAGCAAAGTAACAGCTATTGAGGATAAAACATTCTATAACTGTGAATCATTTACACAAATAGTCATTCCGGAGAGCATAACATCAATCGGAACAAGCGCATTTTACGGTTGTAAAAAAGTAGCAAGTGTGGTTATACCTAAAAGTGTTACCAGGATTGGTCAAGGGGCTTTTGGTAATTGTTCCACACTGAACGAAATCACTATCTACGAAGGCATAACATCTGTTAGCCCGTATACATTTCAAAACTGCACCTCCCTCACAAAAATAACTCTCCCCAAAAGCGTGACAGCTATTGAGGAATATGCATTCAGATACTGCTCCTCCCTTACTGCTATAGAGTTGCCTCAAACTTTAAACTCGATTGGAGAGTGTGCATTTGACTCTTCTGCTCTTGTAAACATTTCCATTCCCCGCTCTGTAACTACCATTGGAATCGCTGCATTTAAGAGTTGTAAAACACTTACTGAAGTCTATTGCGAATCCGAAATTCCTCCGCTAACAGGAGAACACCTCTTCTATGAATGTACTGAAGAGCTTAAAATCCACGTTCCACCCGGATCCGCCAGTGCATACAAAACCGCACAGTGGTGGAGTCAATATGCAGACAATATCATAAGTGATGGTGAAGAAGAGGATCATGCAACACCCAAAAATAACGAACTCTTTTACACCTCTTCAGTAGGGGGTATTGAGCCATATAATAGTAATGCGTTTAATACGACTATCGTATCGAACACTTACTCACAAGAGATGAATAGGGGTATAATTACATTTAAGGATGATCTGACGGTTATTAATGCTGAAGCATTCAAAGATTGTGCTGATCTAACATCTGTTACTTTTCCTGAGAGTTTGAAACGTATTGAGGAATACGCTTTCTCTAGCAGTGGCCTTACTAGTGTTTCGTTGCCAAACAATACATATAGCATTGGAGATTACGCCTTCTGTGGCTGTAGAAATCTTACGGAAGTCAATTTAGGACAAGTTATAATGATTGGTTCATATGCCTTTAAAGATTGCAACCTAAAGAGTGTATATATTCCGGAAAGTGCCGAGCGTTTTGGACATAGTCCCTTCAAATGTAGTAGTATGATGGAATTTACAGGTCCAACTGTAAATGGAGATGGCAAAAGTCTTCATGTCGGCAATGTTTTGATTCAATTAGCCGATGGTGCATGCAAAAGCATTACCTCATATGCCATCCCGGACGGAACACTTGCTATTTGCGAGGGCGTATTTCAGAATTATCGTGAACTCAAGAGCATTACAATTCCAGAAGGTCTACAGAGTATTTTTTCTTACGCCTTTGATGGTTGTTCTAGCTTAACAAAAGTGATTCTTCCTAGTTCGTTGAGCGTTTTGTATAACTATGCATTCCGGAATTGTAACGCAATAAAATCGATTTACTTTAATGGAGCAACGGCCCCTACGTCAATATATAACTCTGGAGAGCCGTGGGATTTCTGTAATCGGAATACTGTTATTCGAGTAACCAAGGGATCCATAAACTCCTATACAAACCAACTTTGTTGGGACGGCTACAATTTTGTCGAGTTTGAATCGGGTGACTATAGTCACGACGATGTACCAGAGGAGGAAGAAGAGGATGAGCTAACTGAAGATGGTAATGTTGTCGTATTGCAAAAAGCAACTAAGGGAAATGGTGTTGATATTGTTATAATGGGAGACGCCTATTCACAGCGACAAATTACCTCTGGTAAGTATAGTTCGGACCTTAGCAAGGCTGTCGAACACCTTTTTAATGAAGAACCTTACAAATCGTTCCGAGACTTCTTTAATGTATATCAGGTTACTGTAGTCTCTGAATACGAGGGGTACAATAGCGGAGAAACCGCTTTGCAAGGCTTTTTTGGTGATGGAACATTGGTAGGAGGCAATCACGAAATCGTTGCAGGATATGCCAGCAAGGCAATTCCCGACAGTCGTATTAATGAAACCCTGATTATCGTGATTATGAATCGTAATTATTATGCGGGAACCTGCTATATGTTCATGCCGGCTACTACTGGCGACCACTCTCCAGGAGCAGCAATTGCTTATTTCCCATTGGGCACCGATGATGAGATGTTAGGGCAGATTATCCTCCACGAGGCAGGTGGTCACGGTTTCTCGAAGTTGGCCGACGAGTATGCATACGAGGAGTACGGAAGAATTTCGGAGGAAGAGGTCGAAATCAATCGTTCTTTAGAGCAGTTTGGTTGGTATTCAAATGTCGATTATACGTCAGATCCTGCTTCGGTTAAGTGGAGCCACTTCCTCTCCGATTGGCACTATGTTTATGATGGTTTGGGCGTCTACGAGGGTGGAGCAACGTATTGGAAGGGGGTATGGCGACCCTCCGAAAACAGTATTATGCGCTATAATACGGGGGGGTTTAATGCTCCGAGCCGTGAGGCAATCTACAAACGTATCCATAAGTTAGCCTACGGTGGGAGCTGGCAATATGATTACGAGGCGTTTGTGGAATACGATGCCATCAATCGCAAGAGTGCTCATTCGGTAGCTGCTCAAAGCTATGTGGAGAACCGGCTTGAGCCGTTGCACGAACCCGTTATTGTCCGTAAGTCGTGGAGAGAGGTTGTTGGTCGATAATGGGCACGCTGAGAGCCCTGATGATGTTCGGATTTGTGGGAGGTACAGCTTCGTGTGCCTCCTCTCGCCAAGCCGAGAAGAGCGCTTTTCCCGAACTCGAGGGGTTGAGAATCGAGATGCAGAGGGACACCTCTGAGTTTGTTCCGCTGCATCCTCCCGTCGTCGTTCCGAAACACTGGTTAGAGCTCTTCGAGGGGAAAGAAAAACAGTAAAGCGGGGCTATCGGGCTAAAATTTCAAGGAATTTGCAAAATAGGGAGCCAAAACGGTTGTGCTCCCTGTTTTTTTTATTACCTTTGCCAATTATAAAAGTTAAACAGAGATCAATTATATGGCAATCGCAACCAACGAAGCACCGACCAAAGAACGGTCGGCCAATTTCCTTGAGGAGATTATCCAGGAGTCCATCGCCAAGGGCGAAACGCGCGTACAGACCCGTTTCCCGCCCGAACCCAACGGCTATCTGCATATCGGCCACGCCAAGAGTATCTGCATTAACTTCGGCCTGGCCAAGAAGTATGGCGGCAAGTGCAACCTGCGCTTCGACGACACGAACCCCACCAAAGAGGATGTGGAGTATGTAGACTCGATTAAGTGCGATATCCAGTGGCTTGGCTTCGATTGGGCCCTGGAGCGTTATGCCTCGGACTACTTCGACCAGCTCTACGATTGGGCTGTCGAGCTGATTAAGAAGGGCCTGGCCTATGTCGATGACCAGACGCAGGAGGAGATTCGCCTCACGCGCGGTACGGTCTCGGAGCCGGGTAAGCCCTCGCCTTGGCGCGACCGCTCGGTGGAGGAGAACCTCGACCTCTTTACCCGCATGCGCAACGGTGAGTTTGCCGATGGCGCCAAGGTGCTGCGTGCCAAGATCGATATGGGACACCCCAATATGCTGTTCCGTGACCCGATTATGTACCGCATCCTGCACACCGAGCACCACCGCACGGGCAATAAGTGGTGCATCTACCCGATGTACGACTACGCTCACGGCCAGAGCGACTCGATTGAGCAGATTACCCACTCGATCTGTACCCTCGAGTTCGATGTGCACCGCCCGCTGTACGATTGGTTTATCGACGCCCTGAATATCTACCCCTCGCACCAGTACGAGTTCGCCCGCCTGAACCTCACCTATACGATGATGTCGAAGCGCAACCTGCTGAAACTTGTTAAGGAGGGTGCCGTGATGGGCTGGGATGACCCCCGTATGCCGACCATCTGCGCCCTGCGCCGTAAGGGCTATACCCCCGCCTCGGTGCGAGCCTTTGCCGAGATGGTGGGCGTTGCCAAGCGTGACAACGTCATCGACCTGGGCAAGATGGAGTACTGCGTGCGCGAGGATCTGAATAAGGTCGCCGAGCGCCGTATGGCCGTGCTGAATCCCTTGAAGGTGGTGATCACCAATTGGGAGGAGGAGAAGGTCGAGATGCGCAAGGCCGTCAATAACCCCGAGGATGAGGCCGCCGGTATGCGTGAGGTTCCCTTCGGCCGCGAGATCTATATCGAGCGTGACGACTTTATGGAGAACCCGCCCAAGAAGTACTTCCGCCTGAGCCCGGGCCAGGAGGTGCGCCTGCGCTACTCCTACCTTATTAAATGCGAGGAGGTCATTAAGGATGCCGAGGGCAATATCGTAGAGTTGCGCTGCACCTACGACCCGATGTCGGGCGAGGGCTCGTCGAGCGACGGCCGCCGTGTAAAGGGCGTTATCCATTGGGTTTCGGCCGCACACGCCCTCAAGGCCGAGGTGCGCCTCTTCAACCCCCTGTTCGTTACCGAAGACCCCTTCGATACCACTAACGGACAGCAGTCGTGGGAGGATAACCTCAACCCCGAGTCAATGGTCAAGGTCGAGGCCTACCTCGAGCCTTC
>CAYRPL010000060.1:0-9775 GCA_964426045.1 uncultured Alistipes sp.
CCTGCCGAGCACATCTTACAACATCAACACAAAGTTTTATCGGACAGTAATAATTCCTAATTCCTGATTCCATTTCACTATTTCATCTTTCGCCCACACCCCGAGAAAGCATGAAATGGAGAAATGGAGAAATGAGAAGGGTGGTCGGAGTCGTTGTGATTTTGGTTTTTTGGGAAAAGATTTGGCGCATGCGGGCTACAAATTAAAAAACTTTGCGTATATTTGTAACCGATTTGCGGGAGTAGCTCAGTGGTAGAGCATTGGCTTCCCAAGCCAAGGGTCGCGGGTTCGAACCCCGTTTCCCGCTCAAGAGAGAGGAGGATAGCTTTTAACTATCCTCCTCTCTCTTGAAGGTACACGCGGGTATCTGCCTGCGACCCTTTATTCCCCCTTCCAGGGGGTTAGGGGGTGTCAATAACAACTCGCGGATAACACTCACGGCTCGTGCCGTGAGTTCGAACCCCGTTTCCCGCTCAAACGAAAAAGATGGCTAAAGGCCATCTTTTTTGTTGAAGGGCAATGTGGGTTCCGTAGCGACCCTTTATTCCCCCTCCCAGGGGGCCAGGGGGTGTCAATAACAACTCGCGGAAATCTACTCACGGCGCGAGCCGTGAGTTCGAACCCCGCTCCAAACCGCCCTTTGATAAAGGAGACTTACAGAAAAGGAGGGTGGCGTAAAGGCCATCCTCCTTGTTCGATTTTTTACATGCGGTTCACCTTTAGGGATTCGTCGTGAACGGGAGCCGATTCGTTGACGGTATTGATAAAGGTGAAGGTACGCTCCTCCTCCGAGCTGTTTTGTCCCACGACCTTCTGCTGTTCCTGCTGATCGACGCTGTATGCCCAGGCCCAAGGCAACTCCACGACCTTATAGGTGCCGGCATTTTTGAGGATGATTCGCTTCGAGCGGGTGCCGGTTCCGTCGTCGTCGGCATCGGTAAGCATCACCGAGACATAGAGTTCATTGTTCCCGCTTCCATCCACCTTATAGATGTTGAAGATGGCATTCTCGCCCGTCTTCATCCCCTTTTTGACGAGCAGCATGTAGTCCTCGTGCCAAATCAGCGTGAGGCTCAAATATTTGTTTTCGAAGACCTTGGAGGCCTCACCATCGGCAAACTCGATGGTGTAGTAGTCGCCCTCATCGCTCTTGAAGACATCGCGGAAACGCTGGTTGGTTGGGTCGTTATTCCACTCATCGCCCTTGAGTTTGGTTCCCTTGTCGTAATTGGTATCGTTGGTGATATAGTCCTCACCCCAGAAGAGGTTCAAGATACTACCGCCCTCAAAGCCGTCGAGGTTCATATTCTGAACATCGGGCAGGGTAATCTTCACATCCGAATTGTAGCCGAAGAGGTCGTCGGCACCATTATCGGCAATATTGGAGTAGATACCGAAATCGGTATCGGCATAGAGTGCGACATCCTCATCTGCGAAGCTCAGTTGGGAGTACTGACCGACATAGAATCCGCCACCCAATCCCGAGAGGGTTGTGTAGTCAAGGTCGTAGGCCGTCTCGAGGGTCTGCCCATCCTTGGCTTTCGCCTGGTTGTAGCGGATGATTCCCGACTTGTAGTTGAGCTTGGCCGGGCCATCTGCGGTACCCTCCATCAGGATTCCACCACCGTTCAGGGCCGTATTCGACTCGATGTCAATATCCTGAATCGTCAAGTTAAGGTTACCGTAGGCCGACAGACCGCCACCGTAGAGGGCGTTGTTTTGCTTAATCTCACCACCCGAGAGGGTAACATCATTGGCCGATGCCGTGCTGTTGTAGACAAATACGCCACCGCCATACATACCGCTCGTGTTGTTCAAGATGGTACCACTCTGAATACCAAATGAACCGTCCTCTACATAGACGCCACCGCCACCATAGATACTGTCCTCGGCAATATCGTCGTAAACCGATGTGTTTTCGGTAACGGTCACCTGGTCGAGCGAAAGACTTCCACCGGAGATATAGACTCCGCCACCACTGCCTGCGGTAGCGTGGTTGTCGCTGATGGTCACGGGGTTACTCTTCTCTTCGTTGAACGAAACATCTACATTGTTTGTCAAGATACCTCCGCCTCGATGAGCCTCATTTCCTGTAATGGTTCCCGAATTAAGGTGGATGTTAAAGGTGTAGTTTTTCTCACTCGGTGTGGTGTTGTTGAAGTAGATACCACCGCCATCCATTCCTGCGCGGTTACCGGTTACGGTTGGTCCGTCGAAGTCTGCGGTAACGACCGTACCAGCCGAAAGTTTCGTGTCGGCCGTAAAGTCAAAGGCGATACCGCCGCCCTGACCGGCAGCGTAGTTGTTGGTCACCTCCAATCTGTCGGAGAGGTTGAAGTTCAGTTTTCCACCCACCGAATAGCCCTCCGATGCGTAGCCACAGATATGCAAGCCGGCTCCATTTCCCTTATTACCCTTCGTACACGGGATGTACTTTTGGTCAGCCAGCGTCGAATCGCGCTGAAGGCCGAAACATTCGTTGCCTGTAACCACCGTCTTATTTCCGGAGAGCTCAAAGATAGCCTCCAAACGCATTGCACCGGCATTACGCATCGCGCGGTTGTTCTTGAAGGTACAGCCGTCGATGATGCATTTGGTATCGCTGTGACCTCCGGCATTCCACCAAAGGCCGGCACCGTCACCGTGCGAGAAGTTGTTTTCGAAGGTGGTGTTCCTCAATGTCAGGTGGTGGGAGCTACCGCCCTTGCATCGAATAAGGCCACCCCAACCATTAACATCACCAAAGACCACACAATCTCGAATCGTACAATCCTCAACCAAAATACCGGACTCGGCATAGGTACTCTCCGGCTGTATCTGGTATTGGAAATACAAATTAGTCGTATTTTCTACGAGTTGGGCTGTTGACTCTGCTCTATCAATACTGAGGAAGACTCCGGTTCTTGATTTACACTTCTCTATCACACAACACTTCAGATGGGTATAGCGATAGTTGTATGTAGCCACATAGGTTCCGGAAGTCATACCCGAATCTTCAGCAGAAGCTTTAGCAAGGTCGTTGAGAACTGTACGGGGGGCTATACCGAAGACTCCGGATCGGTCGTTGTTGGTCTGAGCGAAATAGTCTTGACCATAGAAGTTGCGGATATTTACCTTGAAAAACTCCAAGGCGCCAATCGACTCGATCATCGACGCCTGACCAACAAAACGGACATCATTGGAGGCCGAAAGCACGCGTTTTGTTCCTCCCTCTACCTCCTGCTCATAATAGACCTCGCCCTCGGTATTCGGAGTCCAAATGGCACCTCCGTCGAGGTTGATGGGGGAGTATTTGGTATTGCCGGCTGTCATATTCGACCAATCTCCGTCGGCCGCTATTCCGTTAGTTATAAAAATCGATGCAGATACCACATCAACATAGTTGAAGGCTAACTTGGCACCTCCAATCACCTTGAAGAGCGGAGTATTTCGATTTCCCGTGTTTCCGTTTTTGATGGTGAACTCCTGGTCGTTCAGGTTCAGAATACGCAGCGTCGTCCAATTATCGACCGTAATGGTACCCGTAATGGTCACATCGCCTTGAAGGAGAATAATCGTCGTATTTTTGTGGGCATAGGTCACATCACCAATGGTCTTCAGGCCATTGGTTCCACCCCAAATTTCAAGAGTTTGAGCCTTTACATTCGTCAGACTGAGGAGGAGGGCGATCAGTACGCCTATGATCTGTTTGCTACGCATACGCTGTTCGTTTTAAGGTTATTCGAGGCTGTCCAATTCGCTCCAGAGGCTCTTCGAGGCGATGGGGATAATCTGAACCGCCAAGTCTATTTCGAGGGTCTGACCGAAGTGCGCACTCGACGAAGCATCGTAGAGGGTGTAGCTCTCAAAGAGCGGACGCTCGGTCACTTTGCCGTGCTCCAGGGGGAGCAGGTAGTAGTAGAAGCCATCCGCACCCTGCTTCCAATAGGTACTCCAGTCGGCGGCATAGGCAAACTCACCCTCGCTGGCCAACCAGGGGGCGGCAACCTCGCCCATACCATCGAGCCAATAGCCGACAATGGCTGCTCGCACATAGCCGGTCCACACTCCGGTATTGGTGATGGTCACATTGTTCTTGACATTTCCCTCCACCTGGTCGTCGATCTCGACATCGATATCGTCAGGAAGACCGATGGTGAAGATATACTTTTTGTCGGGCTCCCAGGCCGAGATAATATCCTTGAACGGCTTCTCGAAGGTGTAGTCGTAACCACCCATCGTAAATCCGAGGCGGAAGAGCGTATTGTCGCCCATGGTCTGGGGCAGCATCATAAAGATAGTCGAGGCCGAGCCCATCTGTGCGCCACTGACGGCCTCTTGTTCGAACTCCTCGGTGTAGGTTCCGTTTTGCGTCTTTCCCGCATAGCTCCAGGTGAACTGCACCTCTTCGTCGGCGGCAGCCACCATTTCGCAATGGCCCGAACTATAGACACCGGCAATGGAGATACTCTTCAGCGTAACCCCGGCGGGCATGGTGCCCACCTTGAAGAGGATGGCCGAGAGGGCGTGGTGGAAGGTGAGGTGCACCTCCGAGGAGTTGGCAAGTGACTGGTCGGGGGTGATGGCGAAGAGCACATCGGGCTGCGCCGTCGCATCCCTCTTGGGCGAGGAGGCGGCCGCAGCGGGCAGTGCATAGTCAAACGACCCCCCACAGCTCTCCCCATCGCGCGTGAAGGTGGGGCTCAGGCTCAGGTCGTCATCCGACGAGGTGCAGGCGAAGAACGAGAGGGGCTCGTCGGGCCAGAAGAGCGACGAAATACCCTTATTTCCGCTGATGGCAACCTCGGCATCGCGGAAGTAGATGTCGCCATTCTCGCGCAGGGCTGTAACGCCAATCTTTCGAATGGGGTTTGAGGAGTTATCGAGGGCTGTACCGCGCGTCGGCGCGTCGGCAGGGTTCTCCTCCTGTTCGCCATAGGTGAGCGAGAGGGCACAACCATTCAGATCGAAGGGAATCTTAACCACCTGGTCGGCCGAAGTGCGGGTCGAGGGGCGATCCTCCTCGATTTCGAGCAAAATTCGGTTGCTCGACACGGTGTTCTCCACCTCATCGCGCTGACAGGCCGAAGCCATCAGCAGGGCGAGGGCCACCACCGCAAAGGCGATTCTCTTATGGGTCGATCTTAAAAACATAACTCTTCTTCTTTATTGGTGACCGAGTGGGGAGATTCAACCCCGCTCGGCCTGTGTGTTTGTGCTATTCATTCACCGGAGAGTCCGGTGCGCACACTTTGGATAGTAATGTTATCCGATTACTTTACCTCTACCTCGGTACCCGGGGCAACGACAACAAAGTCGTCCACGGTGATCGTGTAAGAGATGGGAACCAATACGGGCTCGGGGTTTTCGGGATCCACGGGATCGGGATTGTAACCACCATTGCCCTGACCGAATACGAGGGTGTAGATATACTTCTTACCCTGCTCCCAAGTAAAGCTTGCAGGTACAGCGAGTTGCTTGTGTTCATTCAGAGTACCCCAGAGAGCAACATCCTTATCCTTTTGGAATCCTGCCGAAGCATCTGCCACATTGTAGATGCAGCATTTGATCAGCAGATAGGTGCCGGTGGTGTCAGGAACTTTAGGTTCCGTTTTGGGATTCCAAGCCGTCGTTGCGGACTGCGGCATCAGCAACATAGCGTTCGAGTTTTTACCATCTACTACATTGGTCAGCGATACAGCCTCAGAGGTAACAGGCACAGCGGTAAAGGCGGTAGCGTAATCGGCCGAACCGGTAACAGTAGTGCCCCAAGAACCTTGATTGTCCAGCGTCTGGTCGTTAATCGTACCATCGTGATCTTCATGATTTTTAACCGTAGGAGTAGTGGGGAAGGTATAGGTTCCCTTGTTGGCTACATTGTGTACCTCTACACCCGAAACCTCAACATGGATATTGTTGTTGGTTTTCTTAGCCTCGAAAACAATCTGCGACAGCGCGTGACGGAAGTTCAGCGTTACAGGGCTATCGCTCTTGCTCTGCTTCTGAACAGCGTACATCAGATCTACCTGGTTGGCAACTGAATCTGCTACGGTAAAATTCTCAAACTGGGGAACCGAATCGGCCTTGTAGGTCATCGTACCGTTTACCCGAGCATAGAAGGTAACCTCACCCTCGTTGGGCCAGTAGTGCACGCTACCGCTCTGCCAAGCACCATCTTTGTAGGTTACCGTCTCATCAACGAAGTAATCTTGGTTTTTGTGTTTAGCCGATACCATAAACGAGGTGGGCTTGTTGTTGTTGCAGAAGACATCTGCAGCTCGCGTAGCGCTGTTTACCACAGCACTGTACGAAATTTGATCGTTCACGCGGTTCATCTCAACCACGTCGTCCTTCGAGCAGGCCACCATTGCCACAACGGCCAATGCTCCTAAAAGTACTTTTTTCATAATTGTTTTGTTTAAAAGGTTGTTATTAAAAAAATTGGTTTATTAAAATTTACATGATAATATCCTCCTCGACGACTCCCCAGTCATCAACGCCCGGTCTGAATCCGTGGCCATTCTCAATCGGCTGCGGGAGGTCCAGGCCGTCGATAATCAGGTGAACATGTCTGAAGTCGGGGGCCTCATGCACCTGCTCGGTGACATCGAGGTTCTTACCGCCCGTATAGCAGAGCTTCGAACCATCGTCCATCACCACATAGAAGGTCATGCCGTGCGGATCGAGAACCTCGGGGTGGTGACCAAAGGTGTAGAACTTACCCGTCAGCTTCGAAACACCATCCGAGACACTCTCGAAGGGGATGGTGACCGGCTCGGTACTCAACTCCTCGCTCGAGAGAGTCATCTGACCCGACATGCCCGAAATCGTACCGCAGATATCGACCACGTGCTTCAGGTTCGAGACATTGCGCACCTCATAAGTATAGGTGCAGACCATCTCGTGGGGATAGAGCGTGATGACCTGCTCGTTGCTCGTGATGGGGTAGCCCGCACGCGAATCCTCCGTCGAATCGCCTTGCGAATTGGCTCGCGAAAGGGCACTCTGCGGAACACGGGTATAGCGAACCAGGTCGTCGGCAATCATCACATCTACCGCACTGCATCCCCACATCATATCGGGTGAAATCACCACACGCTCCTCACCAAGACCCTGCACTCGCGGATTGTAGTTGGCCGAGTTACCATAAATCGGCTCCAGCACATTACCCTCACGTGTATAGACTCCGTGGCTGTCGAAAGAGTGGGTATTGAAGAAGAGGTTGGCCTCCGTGTCGTTGTTGAAGCACAGAATACGATAGTTGCCCACGCGCAGATTGACCGTACCTCCCGTGCGATTGGGGAAGTCGAAGCGCTGACCCACTCCGCCATCCAGGGGGTAGAAGTAGACACACATACCCTTCGGGTCGGCCTCAGGAGCCTCGCGCCAGTCAAAGACCACACGAATCGAGATACCATGAGGGTGGAATTCGCAAAGCTCCTTATGGTTGCAGCCCGAAAGGAGCAATACGGCCCCAAAGAGGAGTAAGAAGAGTATTCGTCTCATCGCTTACCTCCTTTCTCCTTATTGTAGTTGCCACGGCCAATCAGCCATACCAACGACACCTCGGCCTTGGTCGGGCCGAAGAACTGACGCTGCTTGGTGGCCTGCCATACATAGCAGTCATCAATGGGCAGATATTCGTAATAGGTACCCCACAGGTAGCCCAGACCGATTGTAAAGTCGAGGTTCAGACGACGACCGATTGGCAACGAGTAGCCATACTCGACGCCCACGGCACAATTCGCTTTGTCGAAGATATCACCTCCCGGCACACCTCCGATATAGCCACGACCTCCGGTCTCGAAGTCGTAGGTCAGGGTCTGCGCATAGAGACCCAGGTGGTGACCCGTCAGCGGCTTCTCCTTGGCCGCACGGCCCAGCCAGTAGCGCAGGGCTACATCACCACCGTAGAGACGCCAGAACCAATCGTTGCTGCGGTGGGTCCACCAGGCATACATCCAGTTGGCAGCCACCGACAGATTGGCTCCCAGGTAGAACTCGACACCAATGTTCGGAACCAGAGCCAGGTCATAGAGCATATTGTTCTTGATGCCCATATAGAAGGGCTTGGGCGTCTTGAAATCAACCGCAAAGGGGGGGGGTTATCGACTTGACAGTCAACTCGTTGCGTATCGGAGCCTCAATCTGCAAGGGCTCCACCTTGAGCGGATTCCAAACACGCTCATACCACAGAATCAGACGCGAAGCTCGCAACTCGGGGAAGAGGTTGCGGTACATATAGCGATAGGGCTCACCGCCCATAAAGCGCGAAAGGCGACCCACATTGTTGTCGGCCTCACGCTCACCATCGGCACAACGGGCCACAATGTCGCGCAGGAACTCGAGCGTCTGTTCACGGTGGGGTAGGTTCTCATCAGCCTCAGCCAACAAAAGAAGGCCCTGCCAATCTCTACCAAGGTGCGAAACCACCTTCAACGAGTCGGGAAGCGTTCCATACTTCGAGAGGTAGTCAAAGAGGCGGGCTGCACGCTTCTCCGATAGTCGTATGTTGAGCGGGATACTGCCCTCGGGCGAGGCTCCACCAATCACCTGAATCTTCTTGAGGCGGTAAATCGAATCGGCATAGTTGTTCTCCAGGGAGTCCGCAATGCGATCCAAAGCATCACGGTTATTGCGAATGGAAAGGTCGAGGGTCGAGTAGGCCTGACGGAAGTATATCTTCACAGAGTCTCTTGTGTCTTGAGCCACCACCCGATTGAGTGTGGCAAGACACAGCAGACAACACAGCAGATATAGTCGTTTATAACCCATTTACAAACCTACTAATCCAAATTCCAACTATCTCTTTGCAAGAAACAATTTTTTTTAATACAGCGTGTGTGGAAATCTCATGTATCGAGTCGCAAAATTATAAAATTATAATTTAAAAAGCAAAAAAACAGACACAAAAATCCCCCCCCCCAATTCATAATTCGCTGATATTCATCTACATACGATACACAACAAAAAGAAACCCTATTTTTGATTTTAAGCGAGGAAATTTTGTACCAACGAAGATTGCCCCGGATGGGGCATACTTGGCGTATGTTCCATTCGGGGCAAGCAAGGCGGTGCAAAATTTACCGCTTAAAATCGAAAATTACTTGGTTTGCTTAATAATCTCCATACCATGCTTAATAGCCTCCTCGTTGGCGGGAAGCATCTTCCAAGCACGCTCGGGAAGTGATTTCTTCAAACCAATCATTACCTTCTCCAGCTCAACGATGGGGCGCACCTTGAGGTAACCACCCAGAATCATCGTGTTGAAGAGCTTGGCCTGGCCCATACGGGCACACTCGGCCGTAGCGTCGATCTGGTAAACCGAGATATCGGTACGCACGGGATGACGGGTGATACCGTTGGTGTCATAAATCAGCACACCACCGGGCTTCACACGAGGCTCAAAGCTGTCGAGCGACTGCTGGTTGAGGATGATAGCCGTGTCGTACTGGTGCGAGATGGGCGACGAAATCTTCTTATCGCTCAAAATCACCGTTACGTTGGCCGTACCACCACGCATCTCGGGACCGTAGGAGGGCATCCACGGTACCTCATAATCCTGCATCATACCCGAGTAGGCGAGGATCTTACCCATCGAGAGGACACCCTGTCCTCCGAAGCCTGCAATAATTAAAGTCTCTTTCATTGGTCTTGCTCTCCTTAATTATTTGTTCTCATTCTTGATATCACCCAGCGGGTAGAAGGGCAACAGGTTCTCCTCGAGCCACTTGTTGGCAGCCACGGGCGACATCTTCCAACCACTGTTACAGGTCGAAACAATCTCCACGAGGTT
>CAYRPL010000061.1:0-9739 GCA_964426045.1 uncultured Alistipes sp.
ATCGTCACAAATATAAAAAAAGCCCATCTAACAAAAAACTTGTTAGACAGGCTCATTGTCGATTTTAAGGTTAGCGGAAGCAAATGCCGCCTTATCACGCCAAACTAAAATAGTGGTAGAAATAAGGAATAGTCTCTATACCCTTATAGAACTGGTCAAGACCATAGCTCTCGTTGGGCGAGTGGATGGCATCCTCGGAAAGACCGAAGCCGATGAGAATCGACTTCAGACCCAGAATCGACTCAAAGCCGCTGATAACGGGAATCGAGCCACCCGAATAGAAGGGTAGAGGCTTCTTGCCGAAGGTGGTCTCAATAGCCTTCTCGGCTGCACGATAAGCGGGCAGATCGGTAGGCGACACATAAGGCATACCTCCGTGCAGCGAGCGCACCTCGACCTTTACCGACTTGGGAGCGATGGCGCGGAAGTGCTTCTCGAAGAGCTTGGCAATCTTCTTCCAATCCTGGTTGGGAACCAGGCGCATCGAAATCTTGGCCGAGGCCGTCGAGGGGATGACGGTCTTGGTACCCTCACCGATATAACCGCCCCAGATGCCGTTCACATCGAGCGAGGGGCGAACACCCGTGCGCTCCATGGTCGTATAGTCGGACTCACCCTCCACAGCTGCGATATCGAGGGCCTTCTTGTACTCCTTGAGGCAGAAGGGCGCCTTGTTGAAGGCTTTACGCTCGGCGGGGGTCAGCTCACGCACATCATCATAGAATCCGGGGATGGTCACACGGCCGTTCTCATCCACGAGCGAGGCCACAAGGCGGGCCAGCACATTGGCCGGATTGGCCACAGCACCTCCGAAGAGGCCCGAGTGAAGATCCTTGTTGGGGCCCGTTACGGTCACCTCCATATAGGTCAGACCACGCAGACCGCAGGTAATCGAGGGGGTATCCATCCCAATCATCGAGGTATCCGACACCAGGATTACATCGGCCTTCAGGAGTTTCTTGTTCTGGCGGCAGAAGTCGTAGAGGCTGCCCGAACCAATCTCCTCCTCACCCTCGAGCATAAACTTCACGTTGCAGGGGAGGGTTCCCGTGGCACACATCGCCTCAAAAGCCTTGGCGTGCATAAAGAGCTGTCCCTTGTCATCATCGGCACCACGGCCCCAGATGCGGCCATCCTTCACCACCGGCTCGAAGGGATCGGTACGCCACTCCTCGAGCGGCTCAACGGGCATCACATCGTAGTGACCATAGACCAACACGGTCTTGGCCTTGGGGTCGATAATCTTCTCGGCATAGACTACGGGGTTTCCGGCCGTAGGCATCACCTCGGCACGGTCGGCACCCGACTTCACAAGCGAAGCGGCCAGGTGCTCGGCACAACGCACCATATCCTCCTTGTGCAGCGAGGGCTGGGCGCTAATCGAAGGGATGCGCAGCACCTCAAAGAGCTCCTCCAGGAAGCGTTCCTTGTTTTCGTTGATGTAATTCTGTACTTCTTTCATATTAGGTCGTTTTAAGGTTTTCTATTTTGGCCGTGCAAAGAGTGATGGAGGTAAGGAGATTTCTATTTTTGGCTAAAGTACTCTTCATCCATTGCTCATTGCCCATTGCTCATTGCCCATTGCAGATTTACTTGCCGCAAATCTCCTTGATCTCGGCAATAAAACGCTGAGCCAAATCGTCAGCCTCGGCTGGCGATTTAGCCTCGGTATAGACACGAATAATAGGCTCGGTATTCGACTTGCGGAGGTGTACCCAATTCTCGGCAAAGTCAATCTTCACACCGTCGATATCGTTCACCTGCTCATTGGCATAACGCTCCTTCATCTCACGCAACACTTTATCTACATCAATCTCGGGCGTAAGCTCGATTTTGTTCTTCGAGGCGAAGTAAGCGGGGTAGCTTTTCCGAAGCTCGGTCATCGAGCAGTTCTTTTGGGCAAAGTAGGTCAGGAAGAGAGCCACGCCCACCAGCGCATCGCGGCCATAGTGCAACTCGGGGTAGATCACTCCGCCATTGCCCTCGCCACCAATCACAGCACCGGTCTCCTTCATCTTGGCCACCACATTGACCTCACCCACAGCGGCTGCCGAGTAGGTGCATCCGTGTGCCTCGGTCACATCGCACAGGGCGCGCGACGAAGAGAGGTTCGAGACCGTTGCACCCTTGACGTGTTGCAGGATGTAGTCGGCTACAGCCACCAGCGTATACTCCTCACCAAACATCACGCCATCCTCCATCATAAAGGCCAGGCGATCCACGTCGGGGTCTACCACCACACCTAAGTCAGCCTTCTCACGGTGCATCACCTCCGAAATCTCAGTAAGGTTCTCGGCCAGCGGCTCGGGGTTGTGTGCGAAGTACCCCGAGGGGTCGCAGTTCAGCTCCACAACCTGGCAACCCAACTCGCGCAGCAGGGCGGGAATCACCACACCACCCACCGAGTTCACGGCATCTACCACCACTTTGAACTTCTTTGACTTAACAAGCTCCACATCAACCAAAGGAAGAGCCAACACACGGCGAATATGCTCGGGGTTGAAATCCTCGCGCGAGAGAACCTTTCCAAGCTCATCGACACCCGGGAAGGGGAAGTTCTCCTCCTCGGCTAAGGCCAGCACACGCTTACCCTCTTTATCGTTCAGGAACTCGCCCTGCTCATTCAGGAGCTTCATGGCATTCCACTGCTTGGGATTGTGCGAAGCGGTGATGATGATACCTCCGTCTGCCTTGTTTACGATAACGGCCATCTCGGTTCCCGGGGTGGTGCAGAGGCCCACGTTAATCACATCGGCACCGCAACCCAAGAGGGTGCCCTCGATGAGGTTATTGACCATTTGGCCCGAAATTCGCGCATCACGACCCACAACCAGCCTGAGGCGCTTGCCGGGGTTCTTCTCCTGCATAAAGCGCACATAGGCCGAGGTAAACTTTACAACGTCAATGGGGGTGAGGTTCTCTCCCTGGAGACCTCCGATGGTACCGCGAATACCGGAAATGGACTTAATGAGTGTCATATTTGCACAATTTTTACAGTTAATTTTCGTTTTGTTATACCTATGTAAATAAGAAAAATTTTGCTTTTTTCTTTGATATTCGACGTAAATATATTACTTTTATGCCAATTATAAAAATTAAAACGAGATTTTTTATGAGAACCATTCCATCTTCCGAGCTGATTATCAACGACGACGGGTCGATTTTTCACCTGCATCTGAAGCCCGAGCAGATCTCTGACATTGTCATATTGGTCGGCGATCCGGGCCGTGTAGAGCTTGTTGCCTCCTTCTTCGAGGAGCGGGAGTGCGAGGTCTCGAATCGCGAATTTAAGACCATCACCGGCTCCTACAAGGGACGTCGCATGACGGTTCTCTCGACCGGCATCGGCATCGGCAATATCGACATCACGGTTACGGAGCTCGATGCGCTAGCCAATATCGACTTTTCGACACGCCAGGTGAAGCCCGAGCACACACAGCTGACGCTGGTGCGCATGGGTACCTCGGGGGCCATTCAGCCCGATATCAAAGTGGGCGAGGTGGTCTTCTCGCGCACTTCGGTCGGCTTCGACGGCCTGCTGAACTACTATGCCGGTCGCAACGAGGTGTGCGACTTGGACATCGAGAAGGCCTTTATCGAGCATACGGGGTGGAACGAGCTGCTGCCCAAGCCCTACTTCATCGACAACGACCCCACGCTGGGCGAACTCTTTAAGGATATGACCCGCGAGGGTATTACGATTGCCGCCCCGGGCTTCTACGCTCCGCAGGGGCGCTGGGTGCGCCTGCAACCGGTCGACGTGGAGCTCAACTCGAAGATTGAGTCGTTCCGCTATGGCGAGCGTCGCATCACCAACTTTGAGATGGAGTCCTCGGCCCTGGCCGGTCTGGGAACGCTGATGGGACACCGTGCCTGCACCATCTGCACGATTATCGCCCAACGCATAGCCTTAGATGCCTGCACGGACTACAAACCCTTTGTCAAGCAGATGATTCACAACGCGCTGGATCGCCTGGCAACCCTTTAGAAAATAACATTTACAGAAAATAATAACAAAAAGAATAGCAAACATGAAATTTACAGTATCGTCATCGGCCCTGCTTTCGCTCCTGGCAGCGACGGGCAAAGTTATCAGCAACCGCAACACGCTGCCCATCTTAGACTACTTCCGCATGGATCTTTCGGGCAACATCCTGAAGGTTACGACTTCGGATTTGGAGACCACGATGGTCAGCTCGATTGAGGTCGAGAGCGTCGAATCGGAGGGTACGATTGCCGCCCCCGCCAAGCAGATGCTCGACCTGCTGAAGGAGTTCCCCGAGATGCCCCTGACCTTTGATGTGAATGACAGCACCTGGGAGATTTCGGTGAGCTGGAAGAGCGGTAATCTCTCGATTCCGGGCGCCTCGGCCGTAAGCTATCCCGTACCTCCGACCATCACCGCCGAGAGCCGCTCGCTGACCCTGGCAGTCGATACGCTGATTGGTGGTATCAACAAGACCATCTTCGCCACGGCCGACGACGAGTTCCGACCCCAGATGAACGGTGTATTCTTCAACATCGAGCCCGAGCAGCTGACCTTCGTGGCTACCGATGCTCACAAGTTGGTGAAGTACACGAGCGAGGTTTCGGGTGAGGCTGCCGCCTCGTTTATCCTGCCCAAGAAGCCGGCCAACCTGCTGAAGTCGGTGCTGCTCAAGGAGGAGGATGACGTAAAGGTGAGCTTCGACCAGAAGAATGTGCTCTTCGAGATGAAGAACCATACGCTGATTTGCCGCCTTATCGAGGGTTCGTTCCCCAACTACAACGCCGTAATTCCGACCGCCAACCCCAACAAGGTACTCGTGGATCGCATCGAACTGGTAAACGGCATCAAGCGCGTGGCCATCTGCTCGAATCCCACCACGAACCTGATTCGCATGGATATCGACAAGAACACCATCAACCTGAAGGCTCAGGATATCGACTTCTCGCTCTCGGCCAACGAGACCCTCTTGTGCAGCTACGAGGGTTCGGCCATCACCATCGGCTTCAAGTCTACGTTCCTGGTGGAGATTCTCTCGAACATCGACACCCCGACCGTGCTTATCGAGCTGGCCGATTCGACCCGCGCCGGTGTCTTTAAGCCCGTATACGACGATGTACAGGCCTCCTCGACGCTGATGTTGCTGATGCCCATGATGATTAACGCATAAGAAGACGGCGATGCAACTGAACCTCAAGCGCCCGATTGTATTCTTTGATTTGGAGACAACCGGAGTCGATACCACCCGCGACCGCATTGTCGAGATTTCGCTCGTAAAGGTGATGCCCAACGGCGAGCAGATCGTCAAGACGCGCCGCATCAACCCCGAGATGCCGATTCCGGCCGAGGCTACGGCGGTGCACCACATCACCGATGAGGATGTGAAGGGCGAGCCGACCTTCCGCCAGGTGGCCAAGTCGCTGGCCCAGTTCCTCGAGGGTTGTGACTTCGGAGGCTTCAACTCGAACCGCTTCGATCTGCCGGTGCTGGTCGAGGAGTTCCTGCGTGCCGGAGTCGATGTCGATTTCAAGAAGCGCCGCTTCATTGACGTACAGAACATCTTCCACAAAATGGAGCAGCGCACGCTGGTTGCCGCCTACAAGTTCTACTGTCAAAAGGATTTGACCGAGGCCCATTCGGCCGAGGCCGACACAATGGCCACCTACGAGGTACTGAAGGCGCAGCTGGAGCGCTATCCCGACCTGAAGAACGACGTAGAGGCGCTGGCCGAGTTTTCGTCGCGCGGAGAGACAGCCGACTATGCCGGTCGCATCGGCTACAACGAGAAGGGCGAGGAGATCTTCTTGTTCGGCAAATACAAGGGGCGCACGGTGGAGGAGATTTTCCGCCTCGAGCCCAGCTACTACGCCTGGATGATGAATGGCGACTTCCCGCTCTACACCAAGCGGGTGATCACCGAGATCTATATGCGGCGCAAGGGTGCCCAATAGTGCGGTGCCGGAAAACCTAACGTTCAACAGATGAGAAGAGTTGTGCTGATGCTGGCTCTTGCCCTCTTTGCGACGAGCGCATTGCAGGCAGCAGAGCCCCAAGAACGTTCCCAAAACATCGTCTACATCGACGGTGTGAAGTACTACATCCATACTGCCCAAGCCGGGGAGACCCTTGCCTCGATTGCCCGCATCTACTCGACAAGCGAGGCCGAGCTGCTGAAGCTCAACCCCACAGCGGCTGACGGTCTGCGCATAGACCAGAGCCTGAAGATTCCCTTTCGGGGTGGTGAGGCCGCAAGCAAAGGGCGCTCGCTGAGCAAGAAGGAGCAGAAAGAGTTTAAGAAGAGCTTTACGCTCCACACCGTTGAGCAGGGCGAGACCCTCTATGCCATCTCGCGTCGCTATGAAATATCGGTGGCGACAATTCTTGAGGACAATCCCGAGGCGGATCCCCAACACCTGAGTATCGGCTCCGAGCTGCGGATTCGCAAAAAGGCCATCGGCCGCACCAACGCATCTGAGGCCCTGGCCGAGATGGAGCAGTATGAAGAGCAGCTGAACCGCGTATCGGTGGGGGAGCCCTATCGCTACCATGTGGTCGAACCCAAGGAGACCATCTACTCGCTCTCGCGCCAGAACGGATTGAGCGAAGAGGAGTTTCGGGCACTGAATCGCGAGGTTCTGACCGAGGGACTGAAGGCCGGTTCGATTGTCCGACTGCCCAACCCCGATTATCAAACAACCGGAGAGGCTGTTGAAGAGCCCGAAGAGCCGACCTTCACGACCGACTCGACCGAGCTGCAATCTGTTGCGCATCAGCCCCATGAGGTGCAGTTTAGCGCCTTGGGGGCAACCGAGAGATTGAAGGTGGCGCTGCTGCTGCCCCTTACCATCGACCAGAAGCCCAATCGCAACATGGCCGCCTTCTACCAAGGATTTCTACTCGGCCTGGAGCAGGTGAAAGGGCGAGGTCGCTCGGTGGATGCCACCCTCTACGACACGAAGCGTTCGCTCGCAGAGGTCGAGCGCATTACTCAGGAACCGAGCTTCCGTGAGGCCGACCTGATTATCGGTCCCATCTATGCCGACGCCATCGAACCCGTACTGCGCCATGCCGAGGAGGCCTCCACACCGGTCGTATCCCCCTTGGGTGACCTCTCGACCTACAGCAGCGACGTACTCTTCCAGATGGCACCGACCAATGAAAACAAGTATGAGAAGTTGCTTCCGCTGCTCGACGAAGAGGGGGTAGCCATCACCCTGATTCGCACCCAGCAGAACGACGCCGAATTTGAGGCCGAAATACTCAAAGAGTTGGGGAACCGCCCCTACCAATACTACGACTATGAGTCGGTGCAGGGCGTGGAGAATGCCGAGCGCTCGGATCTCACACCGCTGCTCAACACCCACGACAAGCACCTCTTCATTGTCCTCTCGTCGGGCGAGGTGGATGTCGATCGTATCCTGGCCTCGTTGGCCTCGGCCCAGACCAATATGGTGGCCCGCAGCCAGCGGGTTCCCGAGTTTCGGGTGGTGGGAAGTTCTCGCTGGAACCGCTATACGAATATCGACCGCACCACCTTCTTCAAAGACCGTGTAGTGCTCTTCTCGATCTTCCATGCCAAGCGCGACAACGAGCAGGTGCGCCAATTCGATGCCCGCTACATCCGCATCTTCGGCTCACTTCCGACGCTCTACTCCTACCGCGGATACGAGACGGCGCTGATCTTCTGCCCGGGCATGTTCTCCGATATCGAGTACGATATGGAGGGCCGACGCTACCGCCCGTTGCAGAGCCCCTACACCTTCGAGCAGAGCGAAGGTTCGCTGACCCACATCAATCGGGAGTGGGTGCGCGTGGATTACAACCCCGATTTTAGCATCACCATTGAATAAAAGCTATGGCAACCATCCCCAACGGAATACCCGAAAAGACCATCGAGCGCCTGAGCGAATATCGTCGCACCCTGCTGGCGAGCCACAAGCAGGGCATCACCCACATCTTCTCGCACGTCTTGGCCGGCATGCATGGCATCACGGCCGTACAGGTGCGTCGCGATTTGATGCTTATCGGCTTCTCGAGTGACACAAAAAAGGGCTACGATGTGAAGGTGCTCATCGACTTCATCGGTGAGATTTTAGACAGCGAGCAGCCCACCAATATCGCCGTGCTGGGTATGGGTCACCTCGGACAGGCCATCTCGAAGTACTTCAACGGCAAAAACCTGAAACTGCGCATCGTCGCAGCCTTCGATATCGACCCCGAGAAGGTGGGCACCGAGATCAACGGCATCCCCATCTTCCACATGGAGGAGTTCGAGCAGAAGGTCGAGGAGCGTGAAATCTCGTTAGTGATCGTCTCACTCCCCTCGAAGGTGGCCCCCGACCTGGTGGTTCCCATCATCAATGCCGGCATCAAGGGTGTCTTAAACTTCACCTCCTCGCCCCTGAACTTCCCCCAGGGTATCGTAGTCGAAAACTACGACATCACCACGCTGCTCGAGAAGGTGGCCTACTTCGTGAAGGAGAACGAGGAGCGCGGCAACAATTCATAAACCGGCATCATGCGCATCTACCACGGCTTCGACGAACTACCCGCTGCAAAACATTTTGCCGCCACGGTGGGCTCCTATGACGGAGTTCATCGCGGGCATGGTGTACTGCTGGAGCAGACCCGCCAAGAGGCCCGAGCCTTGGGTATCGAGAGCCTGGTTGTCACCTTTGACCCCCATCCGCGCTTAGCCCTCGACCCTGCTTGCGGGATGGAACTGTTGACCTCGACCAACGAAAAGAGCCTTCTAATCGAGCGTGCCGGCATCGAGAACCTGCTTATCATACACTTCGACCACACCTTCAGCCGCTTGGCCCCGAGTGACTTTCTGCGTCTGCTGGTCGAGCGGGTGGGTGTGCGCAGCCTGGTGGTTGGGTATGACCACCGCTTCGGGCGCGACAAGAGCGGCAGCCACGAACTGCTCGAAAGGCTCAAAGGAGAGCTGGGACTGCGTGTGGTGGAGGTGGCCGAGCAGGAGGTTGCCGGTGAGCACGTCAGCTCAACGGTCGTGCGTCGCCTGATTTTGAAGGGCGAGGTGGAGCATGCCGCCCGCCTGTTGGGTCATCGCTACCTGCTGATTACCGAGGCTGACCCGAAGGGTATTCTCACCCCGCCGGCTCACAAACTACTCCCCAAAGCGGGCAGCTACGAGGTGCTTATCGGCGGGGAGCCTTATCGTCTGATAAGCGACGGACAGCATATTTGCCTACATCCGACCCCCACGGTTTCGGGGCCGTTAGTTATAGAATTTGAAAAAGAGAGTCTATGTTAATTTCACACGATTTAAAGCTTCGGGTCCGCTACGAGGAGACCGACCAGATGGGAGTGGTTCACCACTCGAACTATATTGTCTATTATGAGGCTGCCCGCTCATCGCTGATGCGCTCGCTGGGTGTGTCGTATGCCGAGATGGAGGCTCGCGGGGTGATGATGCCCATCTTGGATGTGCAGTCGAAGTATATCTGGCCCGCCTACTTCGAGGAGGAACTCACGGTGCGTGTGATGGTAAACGAGGAGCCTATGGCCCGCGCCACCTTCCACTACGAGGTCTATAACGAGGCCGGCCGCCTGATCAATACCGGCATGACCGTCTTGGGCTTTATCCGCAGCGACACCCGCCGCCCATGCCGAGTTCCGCAGTGGTTCGTCGAGTTGCTTAAACAGCAAAAGAGCAATGAGTAATATAATGAGAAATATTACTGTCCGATAAAAGTTTTAAGGATGTATTAAAAATTAGGGCTGAAACCG
>CAYRPL010000062.1:0-9625 GCA_964426045.1 uncultured Alistipes sp.
TTACGAAAATATTTGCTTTTATACAACACTTAGATGTTACAAGATACTAGTGATTACCAATTCCTAATTCCTAATTCCTCATTGCTCATTGCTCATTGAAAAGCAATCAGCAGAATGCTGAATGCTAAAAGTAATTCCTCACTCCTAACTCCTAATTCCTAATTATTTTGTATCTTTGTGTCAGCAGCACAGCAAACAACACCCACGAAGATGCTCAACCGCTTTATACAATACATCGAGGCCGAGAAGCGCTACTCGCCCCTGACGGTACGCAACTACCGACGGGACCTCGAACGCTTTATCTGCTGGTGTGAGCACGAGGCGCCCAAGGAGCTGCGCATCAGCCCCTTCGATGTCGCACAGGTGGAGCCCCTGCATCTGCGCGAGTGGCTCGTGGTGCGCTCCGAGAGCCACTCGGGGCGCAAGAACAGGAACCTCGCGGCGGCAAGTCTGAATCGTGAATTCTCCTCGTTAAGGAGCTTCTTTCGCTACCTGCTGCACATCGGAGCGATTCCGAGTGACCCGATGCGGGGGATACACTCGCTCAAGACCCCGAAGCGGCTGCCGAGCTTTGTGCCCGAGAGCCGTATGCAGCGGATGCTCACGGAGGAGCAGGAGCTGCAGCCCACAGAGGACGACGACCAGACGGCTCGCTTCCTGCAGATTCGCGACCGGCTGATTGTAAAGCTCTTCTACGGCTGCGGGGTGCGTCTGGCCGAGCTTATCGGCATCAACATCGAGGATTTTAGCGACAACTTCCGCACCCTGCGCGTAGTCGGCAAGGGTGACAAGGAGCGCCAGATACCCATTGTCGAGGGGCTGCGAAATGATATTTTAGCCTATATTTCGCTAATTGAGGGGCAAAAAATTTGCACAAACGAAAAAAAAGCACTAATTTTAACACAGAAAGGCGAGCGAATCTCCCGCATCACGGTCTACCGCATCGTGAAACGCGCTCTGGGTGAGGGCGGTGTGCAGGGTAAACGAAGCCCCCATGTGCTGCGACACACCTTTGCCACCCACCTGCTGAACCACGGAGCCGACATGCGCGAGATTCAGGAGCTGATGGGACACTCCTCGCTCCAGGCGACCCAGGTTTACACCCACAACAGCATCGCCCAACTGCAAAAAATCTACCTGAAGGCCCACCCCCGAGAGGGTAAGAAACGGTAGGCCCAAGGTGTACACCATATTATTAACATCTAAAAACTAAAGGTTATGAAGGTAAACATTCAATCCGTGAAGTTCGACGCCGACAAGCGCTTGATCGAATTTGTAGAGAACAAAATGGACAAACTCGACCGTTTTGCTGAACGTGCCACCGGAGCCGATGCGATTCTGAAGCTCGACAAGGACCACGAAAAGGGAAACAAGGTCGCTACCATTACCATTCATATCCCCGGAGACGACTTGGTGGCCGAGGCCCGGGCCAAGAGCTTCGAAGAGGCCGTAGATGACGCCATCGACGCCCTGAAGCGCCAAATCGAAAAGGCAAAAGCCAAGTAACCGCCCCCAAAAACCAGAAAGCCCCTGACCAGAAAAGTCGGAGGCTTCTGGTTTTTTAATGAGCAATGAGAAATGATTCTTTGCAGTCATTACGAGGAAGGAGCGTAAGCGACTGACGTGGTAATCTTCTGTGATTTGTAAGGCGTTGCACCTGGGGCACTCTAACAAAAAAACGTCGTAACGAGGAATTTGGAATACCCCCCCTAATGCCCCTAAAAATAATTGTGAATTGTGAATTGTGAATTCCTTTCCCAGTTCCCTCAGCTCCCTCAGCCCCCCAGTAAAATTGTCTGGGAGATTCCCACGGTCGCTACGCTCCCTCGGAATGACTGAGAGAATTAAGGCCCACCCTAATTCCTAATTCCTAATTCCTAATTCCTAATTCCTAATTCCTAATTAAAAAAGCCCCGCCGAACTTCACAGTCAGGCGAGGCCGAAAAAACACACTTTACAAACACATTTCTATTGGGGGCAGGAACGCCAGCGGGTCTCCGTCGGTGATGGCCCCTCCTGCTTAGGGGGCAGGAGTGTCGGCGGGTCTCCTGCAATTCAAAATTCAGAATTCTAAATTCAAAATTTTATTGTAATAGTAAGGATATTCCTAATTCCTAATTCCTAATTCCTAATTCCTAATTCCTAATTCCTAATTCCTAATTAAAAATTTGGCAAAGCCTATTTTTACTCGTTTTCAGTCGAGTAGATTGTATCCTTTACATCGTTCAGCTCCACGAGCTTATGGACAATGGCGTAGATTGTGAGGCCCGAGGGGGAGTGGATTTGCAACTTCGAGGCGATGTTGCGGCGGTGCGTGATCACCGTATGGGTCGAGATGAAGAGCTGCTCGGCAATCTGCTTGTTGGTCATCCCCTTGACCACGCAGACGATAATCTCCTTCTCGCGCTGGCTCAGAATCTCACGCACGGGCTCGGCAATCGCCTCGCGGCCCGAGCTCTTACCCTCGGCACGGTCGCGCTCGAGCTGCTGCACGACCGGCACAAAGAGGTGATCCTCGACAAAGTTATGGGTCGCCAAATCCTCCTCGCAGGTGAAGATATCGAACAGCACGCCGTTCAACTCGAAGCTGTCCTCCGAGGGGTAGTACTGCACCAGGATATTCTTCAACTCGGTCAGCTTATCGGCAATCTGGTCGTGCTGCGAGAGGAAGGTTTCGATGTTGTAGTCGCCCTTTGAGGTTCCGGCAAGCAGCTGACGCACATAGGGAAAGACCGTAGTCTCCTCATATTGGAGGTGCTTGCGCACCTCGTCGACATACTCATCATAGAAGCGCAGCACGGCAAAGGCGATATCGCCATGGCGGCAGTCGATGGCCTCGATGAGTTTGCGTCGCAACTCGGGGAGGCGGAAATCGAGGTAGTAGGTGTGCGAGTTGTGCAGGTAACGCAGGAAGCACTCCACCGAGATCGCCCCCTCGCCACTCTCCAACTCATACTCGGGGTCGAGCATCGTATTGACAATGGCCAGGAAGGTGGGGGTGTCTACCCCACTGCGGCGGCAGACCTCCTCGACGGTCTGGTCTCCGAAGCCGAGCGAAATCCCAAAGCGGCTCATCACAAGCAGAATCGAGTAGTTGTCACCCACTAACTCGCTCATGCGATCCGCAGCCCCGTATCTTTTGACTCTCTCCACGATGTTTGTTCCAAATGTCCTTTTTTTCTGCTGCAAAGATAGTAACTAAATCGAAAACCGCCAATACCAAAATATGGGGATATTTCTATTTTGAGGCGTGATAATTTTGGTGTTTTTTAGAAGAAACGAGCCGCAAATCCCTATCTTTGCAGTATGAAGAAGGAGTTTAGCCGGATTTTGCGGGGTTGGTATGAGGAGCATAAACGCCCTCTGAGGTGGCGCGAGACGCGCGACCC
This sequence comes from uncultured Alistipes sp., assembly GCA_964426045.1. Classification (GTDB taxonomy): domain Bacteria; phylum Bacteroidota; class Bacteroidia; order Bacteroidales; family Rikenellaceae; genus Alistipes. The sequence continues at coordinate 3,390 of CAYRPL010000062.1, forward strand.
CTATCGGATTTGGCTCTCGGAGACCATTCTGCAGCAGACCCGCGTACAGCAGGGTGCGGCCTACTACGACCGCTTTGTGGAGCGCTACCCCACCCTCCGCGACTTAGCCGCAGCCCCCGAAGACGAAGTATTAAAACTCTGGCAGGGGTTAGGTTACTACTCTCGGGCCCGCAACCTGCACGCTGCCGCCCGACGGGTGGTGGAGCAGTTCGGAGGCCAATTTCCACGCACCTTTGCCGAGGTGCGCTCGCTGCCCGGCATCGGCGACTACACGGCGGCCGCCATCTGCTCGATAGCCTATTCGGAACCCACGGCCACAGTCGATGGCAACGTCTTTCGGGTTTATGGCCGTTTGTTCGATATTGCCTCTCCGATTGACAGCACGGCGGGTCGCAAGGCCTTCTTTACGCTGGCCGAAGAGTGGCTCGACAAGGCCCATCCGTCGGACTTCAACCAGGCGCTGATGGAGTTCGGGGCGCTGCACTGCACCCCCGCCTCACCCCGCTGTGCGGAGTGCCCCTTCGAGGGGTGGTGCCTGGCCCGGGCCGCAGGAACCGTTGCCGAGCGCCCCGTCAAGCAGGGCCGCACCCGCATCCGTGATCGCTACCTGAACTACCTGCACCTGAGCTGCAAGGGCCAAACCCTGCTCCACCGACGCGGAGCAGGCGACATTTGGCAGGGGCTCTACGAATTTCTGCTCATCGAGACCCCGGGCCCCACGCCCTTTGAGGAGCTGCCCCTCGAATCCCTCTCGCTCGGCCGATTCCACCTGCTCGGAAGCCACGAAGCTGCCCCCCACCAACTCTCGCACCAACGGCTCCATGCCCGCTTTCACCGCCTCGAGGTCGAGGCGCTGCCCTCGATTGAGGGGTGCATCACCATCCCTTGCGAGGAGATGGAGCGCTACGCCGTTCCGCGATTGATTGAGCGATACCTATATAAAAAGTAAAGGGGAGCCCGACGGCACCCCTTTACTACTTATGCTATATAGACCTGATGTTATTCTAAAAATCCCTGAGCCTTGAGTTTAATATCCGACCCGTCGGGGGTCACCAAGTAACAGCCGGTCGATTCGGCCGTGATGTGGCCGATGACATCGACCAGGCCGAGGCGCATAATCTGCTCCTGCATCGACAAGGGAACCGTGAAGAGGAGTTCGTGATCCTCGCCGCCATTGAGGGCCGCCACCACGGGGTCGGCATGCAGCTCCTCGGCAAAGGCTGTGGTCTGCTTGGCAATGGGGATGCGCTCGAGGTAGATGCGGGCACCACACTTCGAGGATTTGCAGAGCTGCATCAGATCGCTCGCCAGGCCATCCGAGAGGTCAATCATGGCCGTCGGCACGATGCCCTCGTCGGCCAGCGCATCGATGATATCCTTGCGGGCACGGGGTTTCAGGTACTTCTCGAGCAGGTACTCATAGCCCGCAAACTGCGGCTCGGGATTTTCTACCCCCTGCAAAACACGCTTCTCGCGCTCCAAAAGGTGGAGGCCCATATAGGCGGCTCCGAGATTTCCCGTGATGCAGATCAGGTCGTTGAGCTTGGCCCCACTGCGACACACCAGCTTCGAGCGCTGCTGGCGACCCAGCACCGTGACGTGAATCGCCAAGCCCGTCACCGAGGCCTTGGTATCTCCGCCCACAAAGTCCACACCCAGCTCCTCGCAGGCGAACTTCACACCCGCATAGAGGTCGTCGAGCGCCTCAACCGAGATCTTCGACGAGAGGCCGATAGAGAGCATCAACTGCTCGGGGCGGGCGTTCATCGCCAAAATATCGCTCACACCCACGGTCACCGCCTTGTAACCCAGGTGGCGCAGCGGGAAGTAGGTCAAATCGAAGTCAATACCCTCCAACAAGAGGTCGGTGGTGCAGCATAGCGCCTCCTTCGACGAGGCGGCCACAACCGCAGCATCATCACCTGCCCCCACCAGGGTTGTCTTGTTTTTGAGCTTCACATCCCCCATCAGGTGGTCTATGAGCCCAAACTCGCCCAATGTCGCAATCTCCGTGCGACCCTTCTTCTCCTGTTTCTGCTCCATTTTATCGTAAAAATTTTTACAAAATTAGATAAAAAATTGGCTTTTGTCAAAAAAAAGGCTATTTTTGTCGCAATTTTTGGTAGGGAAAACCTGCCGCTAACCTAAGATTCAGTAACACGATACGAAATGTTAAACATCGTATTATTTGGCGCTCCCGGATGTGGCAAAGGCACACAGGCCGCAAAGATGAAGGAGCATTATGAAATTGACCACGTCTCCACCGGAGAGGTTATTCGCTCGGAGATCCGCCGCGAAACCGAACTCGGACTGGGGATGAAGGAGTGTATCGCACAGGGCAAGCTGGTTCCCGACCAGCTGGTAATCGACATCGTCAAGGGCTATGTCAAGGAGCACTGCCGCGACAACGGCAACATCTTTGACGGATTCCCCCGCACGATTCCGCAGGCCGAGGCCTTCGATGAGATGCTCGCCGAAGTGGGCCTTACCGTAGACCTGATGGTCTATATGGATGTACCCGAGGAGGAGCTGGTGCGCCGCATCGTGCTGCGCGGCAAGGAGTCGGGCCGCTCGGATGACGCCTCGGAGGAGGTGATCCGCCACCGCATCGAAACCTACCGCCAACAAACGGCCGTGGTTGCCGACTACTACGCCAAGCAGGGCAAGTACGTCGCCGTCAACGGCTTGGGCACGGTAGACGAGGTCTTTGAACGCATCGTTCAGGCCATCGACAGCCACCGAAAGTAAAAATGAGCGCTTCACTTTGGAGGCGCTCTTTTTACAATTCAGAATTCAGAATTCAAAATTCAAAATTTAACTGGGAAGGCTGAGGAAACTGGGAAAGGAATTCACAATTCACAATTCACAATTATTTTTAGGGGCATTAGGGGGAGGTATTCCTAATTCCTAAATTCCTCGTTACGATAGTTTTTTGTCAGAAGGCCACAGATGCAACTATCGTGAAGCAAGCCCCGGATGGGGCATACTTAAGGTATGTTCCATTCGGGGCTTGCAAGGGATAGGCCGCAGGTGTGGCCTTATCACAAAAAACTAAACGAAGGGGAGTTTTACCACCTCAGCCTTCAAATAACGACCACGAACCTCAACGGCGATTTGGGTGCCGACCTTGGCATAGGCGGGCTTTACATAGCCGGTGCCGATACCAATCTTGAGGCAGGGCGACATGGTACCCGAGGTAACATGGCCTATCTCCTCTCCCTCGGGGGTGGTGAGCTTATACTCGTGGCGGGGAATACCGCGGTCGATGAGTTTGAAACCCACGAGCTTACGCTCTACGCCCTCGGCCTTCTGCTTCTCCATATAGGCGCGGTCGATGAAATCTTTACCCTCGGCAAATTTCGTAATCCAACCCAAACCGGCCTCGATAGGCGAAGTGGTGTCGTCAATGTCGTTGCCATAGAGGCAGAAGCCCTTCTCTAAGCGCAGGGTATCGCGGGCACCCAGGCCGATGTTCTGCAGGCCCATCTCCTTGCCGGCAGCCCACAGAGCCTCCCACAGCTGGTCGGCAGCCTCGTTGGCCACATAGATCTCACAACCACCCGCTCCGGTGTAACCCGTAATCGAGAGGATGGCGTCGATACCGGCCACCTGCATCTTCTTGAAGGTGTAGTACTCCATATCCTCGACGGGCTCTTGGCACATCTTCTGCACAATCTTCATGGCATTGGGGCCCTGAATGGCGAGCTGGCAAATCTCATCCGAAGCGTTGTAGAGCTCCTTGCCGTGACCGGCCTCCATGCCCATCTTCTTACCCTCGGCGCAGATGTGGTTCCAATCCTTCTCCACATTGGCGGCATTGACTACCAGCAGGTAGCACTCGGCATCCACACGGTAAACCAGAATATCATCCACGATACCACCCTTGCCGTTGGGCATGCACGAATACTGCACCTTGCCGTCGAAGAGCAGAGCCACGTTGTTCGAGGTGATGCGCTGCAGCAAGTCGAGCGCCTTGGGGCCCTTCACCCAAATCTCACCCATGTGGCTTACGTCAAAGACACCCGCATTGTTGCGCACGCAGAGGTGCTCGTCGTTGATGCCCGTAAACTCAATAGGCATGTTGTAGCCGGCAAACTCGGCCATCTTCGCCCCATTGGCGATGTGGTACTTGGTAAAAGCTGTTGTTTTCATCTTCTATCTCTTGTTTTAAGGTTTTCTAACTTGGGTCTGCAAAAAGTGATGGCGGCAAGGAAAATTCCTCATTGCTCACTACTCATTGCTCATTATTTCTCGCCCTTCTTGCGTCTCAGGCTCGGGCAGCGCTTAAACTCCTTTTCACGGTCGAACAGATAGCGATAGGTCGTATGCATCTTGAGCTTTGTGGCGCAGACGTAGCTCTCGACCATGCGCATCATCACCGGATTGAAGTCGCCAATCCAGGCCAGCTCCAGGGTCTTATAGGGCAGGCGGTCGACCTGCTTTTCAAAGGCGCGGATGATACCCGACTCGATACCCTTGCCGTGGAACTCGGGGGTGACTCCGAAGATCAGGCCAAAGACACGGTCGGCACGGCGGGTCATCTTCAGGTCCCACATCAGGCGCAGTTTATTCCACCAATTGAGTTTTCCGTGGAACTTGCCGATGATGCGGTTCAGGTCGGGAATCATGATGAAAAATCCGATGGGCTCGTCGTTGTAGTGGGCGAAATAGACCAGTCGCTCGTCGAGAATCGGGCGCAGGGAGTTCATAATCTTCTGTGCCTGCTCGGGGGCCATCTGCTTCACACCCGAGAAGTTGGCCCACGCCTTATTGTAAATCTGACGGAAATCCTCGGTTACCTGCTCCAGATTGCTCTTCGAGATATGCTCGAAGCGGTAGCCCGGGGTCTCCTCCAGGCGCTTTACGCGCTCGTAGACCGAATCGCTGAAGAGGCCCATGCGCAACTCTCTGAGGTAGGTGTGCTGGTTGAAGTAGTTTTGAAATCCGTAGTTCTCGAACAGCGCCTGGTAGTAGGGCGGATTGTAGGGATTCTCGTAGAGGGGTTGCAGGTCGAAGCCATTGACTAAAAGTCCCCAGAACGAATCGCGCGAACCGAAGTTCACGGGACCATCCATCGCCTCCATACCCCGCTCCTTGAGCCAATCGCGAGTCGCATCGAAGAGCAAATCGGCCAGCTGCTGGTCGTCAATGGCCTCAAAGAAGCCGCAGCCGCCCGTGGGCTGCTCCTCCAAGGCGGCCTGCTCGCTGTTATAGAAGGCCGCAATACGGCCCACAACCTCACCCGCCGCATTGCGGGCAATCCAGCGAATCGCCTCGCCACCGGTCAGCAGTGCATTGCGCTTGGGGTCGAAGATCTTACGAATCGAGTCGTCAATCGGGCGCACCCAGCAGGGGTTGCCTCGGTAGATGCGATCGACCAGATCGAAAAAAGCACGATCGTCGGCAGGGGTCTTCACCTCCTGCAATTGGTATTTTTTCTGCTCACTCATCAGCAGACAAAGATAGTAAAAATTTCTATACGTTGGTTTCCCGCTCTCGAAAGTTTTTCAAAACTTTTCCAAAACCCACCGAAAGGGGGTTGAAAAATGCAGACAAAAACTGAAAACTGAAAAAAATTTTTACAAAAAGGTTACAAATTCTAAAAATAAACGCTACATTTGTAAAAGATATGGAGCCGAACCGTAAAAAGTGAGGCCCGCAAACAGCGGATTTACCACAACTTAAAACTTTTATAAACTACTATGGATGTAAAAAAATTAATGGCTGCGCTCGAGCTTAAGCACCCGGGCGAGAGCGAGTACCTGCAGGCTGTGCAGGAGGTGTTGGAGTCGATCGAGGAGGTTTACAATCAGCACCCCGAATTTGAGAAGGCAAAGATCGTTGAGCGTATCGTAGAGCCCGACCGTATCTTCACCTTCCGTGTAACGTGGGTAGACGACCAGGGTGAGGTTCAGACCAACCTCGGTTACCGCGTACAGTTCAACAGCGCCATCGGTCCCTACAAGGGCGGCTTGCGCTTCCACAAGGCAGTGAACCCCTCGATGCTGAAGTTCCTCGGTTTCGAGCAGACTTTTAAGAACGCCCTGACGACCCTCCCGATGGGTGGTGCCAAGGGTGGTTCGGACTTCGACCCCGTAGGCAAGTCGAATGGTGAGATCATGCGTTTCTGCCAGGCCTTCATGCAGGAGCTGTGGAACAACATCGGTGTTGATACCGACGTTCCCGCCGGTGACGTAGGCGTAGGCGGTCGTGAGATCGGCTTCCTGAACGGTATG
>CAYRPL010000063.1:0-9563 GCA_964426045.1 uncultured Alistipes sp.
AGAAGGTCGCCATCATGGATACGGCCGATGCTCGCAAGGGCAAGGAGTGGTGGTCGAACCTGGAGCGTGAGCTGGCGGGTCGTACCCCCGATTTTTTAGTGGTGCACCACCTCGAGCCCGACCATGCGAGCCTCATTGCCGAGGTCGTGGAGCGTTGGCCCGAGCTGAAGGTTGTCGCCACGGCCCGTGCTATCGGTATGCTGCCCCAATTCTTCGAGTCCACCGACTTTGAGGGCCGCTGCCTGGCTGTTGCCGAGGGTGAGAGTCTCTCGCTTGGTGAGCACACCCTGCACTTCTATACGGCACCGATGGTTCACTGGCCCGAGGTGATGGTCAGCTACGAGTCGAAGGAGAAGATTCTCTTCTCGGCCGACGGATTCGGCAAGTTTGGCGCCTTAGCTCACGACGAGGAGTGGGCCTGTGAGGCTCGCCGCTACTACTTCAATATCTGCGGCAAGTACGGAGGCCCCGTGCAGGCGCTGCTTAAGAAGGCTTCGACGCTTGATATTCAGGTTATCTGCCCGCTGCACGGCCCCATCCTCAAAGAGAATCTGGGCTACTACATCGGCCTTTACGATACCTGGAGCCGCTACGATGTCGAGACCCAAGGGGTCTTTGTTGCCTACGCCTCGATTCACGGAGGTACGGCAGCCGTTGCACAACGCTTTGCCGAGATGCTTCGCGAGCGAGGTGCCGCCAAGGTCTCGGTGGCCGATTTGAGCCGTGATGATATGGCCGAGGCGGTCGAGGATGCCTTCCGCATGGGGCGCCTGGTGGTGGCTGCGGCCTCGTATGATGGCGATGTGTTTCCGCCGATGCACGACTTCCTGCACCACCTGCTCATCAAGGGCTACCAGAAGCGCCGCGTGGGTATCATCGAGAATGGCTCGTGGGCCCCGACGGCCGGCCGTGTGATGAAGTCGATGTTGCAGCAGATGAAGGAGGTGGAGATTGTCGAGCCGCTGGTGACCATCCGTTCGCGCATGAAGAGCGCCGATCTGCCGGCTTTAGAGGCTTTGGCCGACGCCATGTTGGCTAAATAGAGGCTCTCTAACAAGGTGATTCCTGTGTTGCGCTCTGTAAAAATTGAGGGTGTCCCAATTTGTGTCGGACACCCTCAATTTTTTGTTTACTCAACAGGATGTAGTGAGAGGGCAAAGCCTCCGCCCGGGGCCATGCGAATCGAGAGCCTGTCGTCGGCACCCACCACCGACTGCTCGACCTCATAGTCGGTCGGGCGCTCACTCCACGAAGCGTTGTCACCATCGCGGTAGAGGGTAGCGGTGTAGCGTTGTCCCGGGCTTAGGAAGTCGAGCTTGAGCTCCACGGTGCGGGCCTCACCATCGGTGATACCGCCCACATACCACCTCTCGGAGTGCTTGTCGCGGCGAGCCGTTACGACGTAGTCGCCCACCTTGGCATCCGGACAGCGGGTCTCGGCCCAATCGACCGGCACCTCTCGGATAAAGGCGAAGGCTGCGGGCTCCTGACGGTAGTTTTCGGGCAGGTCGGCTGCCATCTGAATCGGGCTGTAGAAGACCACATATTGGGCCAGCTGGTGAGCCAGAGTCGAGTTGACGAAGTAGCGATAGTCGTAGTCGGGATTTACCGAACCGTCGGCCGTGGCGGCTGCTCGGTTGATGGTTCGGTGGTAACGCAGATCGAAGATGCCGGGCGTGAAGTCCATCGCTCCGGCCACGTTGCGCGTGAAGGGGAGCGTGGGGTTGTGGTCGATGCAGTTGCCCGAGTTCCAGGCCTGCCACTCCTGACCGCGCATACCCTCGGCACTCATCAGGTTGGGGTAGGTGCGGCAGATACCCGTGGGATGAATCGGCTCGTGGATGTCGATGCAGAGGTGGTGTTTGGCACCCTCGGTCACGGTGCGGTTGTAGTGGGCAACCATCGCCTGGTCGTTGTGGTTGCGACCGGCAATGCGCCCCACATAGCCCGTCTTGACGTTGTTGATACCCAGCTCTTCGTAGTAGGCGTAGGCGTCGCTCATCTGGCGGTCGTAGTTATCGACGTTGGCATAGGTCTCGTGGTGGCCAATCAACTCGACCCCCTTCTGCTCGGCGTAGCGGGCCAGTACCTCGATGTCGAAATCGGGGTAGGGCTTTGTGTAGTCGAAGCGCTCGCCTCGGCCCCAACCAACGTTCCAACCCTCGACCAGCACACCGCCAAAGCCGCTCTCGGCAGCAAAGTCGATGTAGCGCTTTACGTTCTCGGTCGTGGCGCAGTGGGGATAGGCTCCGTCGCAATCCCAGGTCGAAACCTTCAGGTGCATCTCCCACCAAACTCCGACATACTTCATCGGTCGAATCCACGAGGTATCCTCCAGGCGGCAGGGCTCGTTGAGGTTCAGTATCAGGTTAGACTCGACTAACGCACCGGCACGATTGCCGGCAATCACCGTGCGCCAGGGGGTCGAGAATGGGAGTTCAACGCGGCACTTGACCTCCTCGTCGCCCGAGATGGCCGAGGTGAAACACTTGCTCTCGGCATCGAAGCTCAGAGACAGGCCGGGGTAGTCCCACAGGGCCGCCTCGTGAATCGTCAGGTGCTTACCCGAGGCGCTCTCCATCGTGACCGGCGTATTGACTCCGCACACCATCGCCTTGCGTACCCGACCGGCAGCCTCGCGGCACCTCTCGGGGGTGATTTCACTCAGGCGTGTGTGCTGGTAGCGCAACTCGTCATCGTCGGGCGTGCCGGCAATCCAGTGGGCCGTGTAGTCGTCGGCCATGCGGAACTCGGTGTGCTCCTCTGTAATCTCGGCCGTGCCCTCACCCGCCAGGTGGTAGCGCATACCCAGACCATCGTTGAAGAGGCGGAACTCGATGCCCACCTCACGACCCGAAGCGCTCTCCAGGGTTACATTCAGGGCGTTGTAGTGGTCCCGAATCTCGGCAAACTCTCCCCATACGGGCTTCCAAGTCTCGTCGTGCGAACTCTTCGTGATCGAGATGAGCGTAAAGCCCTCTCGGAGCTCCTCGCCCACCATCGAAAGGCCCAGGCGTGAGGGGGCTACCAGCTCCTCCCCCTCCAAAGTGAGCGAGTAGCAGGGCTCTCCGGCCTCGCTGAGCGTGAAGTGAAGTTTCAGATTTCCGTCGGGCGAGGTGAGCTCATTTTTCGAGCCGCACCCCACAAAAAGCAGCATTGCTGCCAACAGTGTCATTACTCTATCCATACGCAGTATTCATAAGCGCCCAGGGTCAGCTCCGAGGGCAAGGTTTCTTGGGTTTCGGTCAGGGCATTCTTCATCGTTGTGCCCGCGAGGGTTGCGGGGAGTGAAAGGCGCTGCTCTGTATTGCGCACATTGGCCGCCACAAAGGCCTTGCGGTCAGCACTCTGGCGCACAAAGGCTGCGATGTGGTTGCTCGAAATCTCCGTAAGCGAGCCCGTTGTAAACAACTCGCTCTCCGAGGCGCGAAGTTGCATCAGACGCTCCACCTCGCGGGTATAGGCTGCCTCGGCCTCCCAATTGTAGTTGTAGTAGGTAAAGAAACTTAGGGCCGAGGCCTGGGCACACTCCTGGCTGCTGTAGAGCATCGGAGCACCACCCATCAGTGCCGTGATGGCGAGTGCCGAGAGTGAACCCTGCTTGCCGCCGTAAATCTCGATGGGCGTTCCGTTGTAGGCCGTCTTGTCGTGGTTGGTCGTAAAGCGGAGTTTTACAGCCCCCTTGGGGATGGCCTCGTATTCGTTTTTGTGCTCGCGGTGGAGCATCGAGGCCGACTGTCCGCCAAAGACATCCTCCAATCGATCGTAGTAGTTCCAGGCGTAGTTCATGTCAAAACCCGAGGCGAAGTGCGAGGCCTTGCCGCCCTCGGCCAGCATCAGCAGACTCTTTTCCGAGAACTCAGTGCGCAGTTCTCGGATGGCTGCGGCCCAGAAGTCGTCGGGTACCATGTCGGCGGCATCGCAGCGGAAGCCGTCGATATCGGTCTCACGCACCCAATACTTCATCGCATCAATCATCGCCTCGCGCATCGGGGCGCTGTTGAAATTCAGGTCGGCAACGTCGTTCCAACCCGTTCCGGCGGGCGGAATGATATTTCCGCTGCTATCCTGCGTATACCAATCTTTGTTCGATATCCAGGCGTTATCCCACGACGTGTGGTTGGCAATCCAGTCCAAAATTACGGCCATCCCCTTTTCGTGGGCCTTTGAAACCAGCGTGCGCATATCCTCCAGGGTGCCATACTTCGGGTCGAGCTTCCGGTAGTCCTTTACGCAGTAGGGCGAACCGATGCTCTTCGTGACACCAAATTCACAGACGGGCATAATCCAAAGTACGTTGGTCCCCAGCGCCCTAATCTCGTCAAAACGGGCTGTGAGCCCCCTCAGGCAGTTGCTCGTACCATACAGACGCGGATTGGCCTCGTACATGATAACCTCTTCGGGTGAGGGTACGACCGATTGAGTTGGGGGTTGAATTTGTGGGGGTGTGGGTGGGGTGCTCTCGCCCTCCGAGCAGCCGATGCAGCCGATGGCAAGAGAGAGAGATGCCACAAGCGTAGAAAATTTTTTGTGCATAAGCGTTGAATTAAGGGTTAGTTCGACAAATGTATAAATTTTACACCACATATACAAATTTACCGGCCTTCGGCTTTGCTCTTTGAATTCTTTTTTGTACTTTTGGTTGTCAAACCCGAACCTTAAAACAGATATGGCAATCTTTCAAGTAGAAGGCGGACACCGCCTGCATGGTGAGATAACCCCGCAAGGGGCTAAGAATGAGGCGTTACAGATTCTCTGCGCTACGCTGCTGACCCCCGAAAAGGTCATCGTAAGAAATGTGCCCCAGATTCTGGATGTGCTGCAACTCATCGAGCTGCTGAAGGCAATGGGAGTTGAGGTTGAGCGCCTGAGCGAGGACTGCTACTCGTTTCGGGCGGCCGACGTAAACCTCGACTACCTGCAGAGCGAGGACTACCGTCGTCGTGGTGCCAAGTTGCGCGGTTCGGTGATGATGCTTGGCCCGCTGTTGGCCCGCTTCGGCATCGCCTACATCCCCAAGCCGGGAGGCGATAAGATTGGTCGCCGCCGCCTCGATACCCACTTCCTGGGCTTTCAGAGGCTGGGTGCCGACCTCGACTTCGCCGCCGGCAAGGTCTCGGCCAAGGATCTCAAGGGTACCTATATGCTCCTCGACGAGGCTTCGGTGACGGGTACGGCCAATATCGTGATGGCTGCTGTGCTGGCCAAGGGTACCACCACCATCTACAACGCCGCCTGTGAGCCCTACCTGCAGCAGCTCTGCAAGATGCTCAACCGCATGGGAGCCAAGATTTCGGGCATCGCCTCGAACCTGCTCACCATCGAGGGTGTCGAGGCGCTGGGTGGCACCGAGCACACGATGCTGCCCGATATGATTGAGGTGGGCAGCTTTATCGGTATGGCCGCCATGAACCGCTCGGAGCTCCTGATTCGCAACGTCTCGTTTGAGAACCTCGGCATCATCCCTGCGCAGTTTGCCCGCTTGGGTATCCAATTCGAGCGCCGAGGTGATGACCTCTACATCCCGCAGCAGGATCACTACCGCATCGAGACCTTCCTCGATGGTTCGATTATGACCATAGCCGATGCTCCCTGGCCGGGCCTGACCCCCGACCTGTTGTCCATCTTCTTGGTTGTTGCCACCCAGGCCAAGGGCGCCGTACTGATTCACCAGAAGATGTTCGAGAGCCGCCTCTTCTTCGTCGATAAACTGATTGATATGGGAGCCCAGATTATCCTCTGCGACCCGCACCGAGCCACCGTGATTGGCCACGACCACCAGATACGTCTGCGTGCTACCCGTATGTCTTCGCCCGATATTCGTGCCGGTGTCGCCCTGCTGATTGCCGCGATGTCTGCCGAGGGTGTCTCGACCATTCAGAATGTCGATCAGATTGACCGAGGATACAAAGATATTGATCGACGGTTAAATGCGTTGGGGGCTCGCATTACCCGCCTCGAGGATTTTTAATTTTATGCGGCATATTTCACCTCTTCTCGCCTGCCGAAAATGGGCAGTACGCTAAGTACAGCCCATCTTCGTCAGCCTTCGGTCGAGTCGAAATCTGCTCGCCTAAAATATGTAAATGCTTAAACATATGAGAGCCTGAGGGTTTTTATATGTACTACAGTGAACTAAAACCAATAGAGATAATTGTAAATACAACCTTATATGTTTTTGGAAAATGTAAGTCGAAAGGGCTGGATAGAAGTGATATGCGGCTCGATGTTCTCGGGAAAGACCGAAGAGTTGATTCGTCGCATGAAGCGAGCCAAGTTTGCCAACCAGCGGGTTGAGATTTTTAAGCCCCGCATTGATGTCCGCTATTCGGACGAGGAGGTCGTCTCGCACGATGCAAATGCCATCCGTTCCACGCCGGTCGATTCGGCACAGACCATTCTGCTGATGGCCTCCGATGTCGATGTAGTGGGCATTGACGAGGCGCAGTTCTTCGACGAGGGGTTGGTTGATGTCTGCCGACAGCTGGCCGACAACGGTGTGCGTGTCATTCTGGCGGGCCTCGACATGGACTACCTGGGCAAGCCCTTCGGCCCCATGCCGGCCCTGATGGCTACGGCCGAGTATGTTGATAAGGTACACGCCATCTGCGTGCGCTGCGGCAACTTAGCCCACCACTCCCACCGTCTGATTGTCGATAACAAGCAGGTGGTTCTCGGTGCCCAGGACAGCTACCAACCCATCTGCCGCCACTGCTTTGCCGAGGCAATGAAAGAGAAGTCGGGCAATTAGGAATTAGGAATTAGGACCTTCTCCTAATGACAAAAAAGGCGAACCGCTCCAGGTTCGCCTTTTTGTCTATTGTCGCTTTATTCCGTCTGGAAGAGGTCGATTTCGCCTCGTTCGACCTTGCCATAGAGGGCGGCCAGCTCGCCGATAGCGGGGGAGATCAGGGTTAGGGTATCCTGCACGGGGGACTTCTCGCCCTCGCCCTTGATGCGGTAGAGCATCGCAGCGTAGAGGGTGCGGAACTGCAACTCGGTGTCGCTCATCTCGGCCCGCTCTTTGCCCAGAATCAATCGAAGGCGGGGCAGTTCGGGAGCCACGCGCGCAAAGGTTTGGCGGTAGTGCTCGCCGATGGGAAGCTCCAGGAGCTGGAGGTGGAGGTTGTGCAAATCGCCAATCAGGTGCAGGGTATGCTCCAGGTGGCCCTGGCTCTCCTTTCCCTCTTCTCGCAGGAGATTGCAGATCTCCATATACCAGATCAGAAAATTGTTCTTCCCCTCTTCGGGGATATCGCGCGGGGCCACTAACTGCGAGTAGATGGCCTCGGGGCTGAACTGCAGGGCACGCAGCAGATCCTCCAACTGCCAGAGGTAGAGGATATATTCGGCGATATTCTCGCGTCGTTTCTGTTGGGCGATATCCATTAGCGCATCACGATTTGCGAGGAGCCGATCAGGCGACCCTCGGTGTAGAGCTGTACGGTGTAGGTGCCGGCCGTAAAGCCCGAGCCCGAGTAGAAGATGCTCACCTCGATATCCTCGTTCTGGTAGTCGATGGTACGCTCGGCCGAGTAGCTCAGGCGCTCGCCCTCAAACTCGAAGGTCGGGGCACCCTCGGTCGAGAGGACATAGCCGTCGGGAGCCATGATGCGCAGATAGATGGTCTTGTCACCGGGCGTTGTGAGCTCGTTGGCAGCCAGCATAAAGTCGGTACGCAGGCGGGCGGCATTCTTGATGCGCGTCACATCCTTGCTGCGCGAGTTCAGGGCTACGAGGTTGATGTTGCGGGCCTTCAACACGGCACCTGCCTTGACCATGTTGTCCAGCTCGTTGGCCTTCTCCTCGGCCAGCTCGGCACGCTGTGTGATGGTCGAAATTTCCTTGCGGTAGCCCACATTCTCGGTGATGAGCTTCTTGTTCAGCGTGTTCAGCGAGTCGATCTGACGCAGGTAGTTGCGCATCAGGGTCTGGAGGGTTCCCACCTCCTTTTCATACTGCTTGATCTTGGCATAGCTCCACGAGCGCTCCTTCTTCAGGCGATCCATCAGCGAGTCGGCACGGTGGCGCTCGATGGCCAGCGTGGCGTTGATCGAGTCGTTGTTGAAGCGCAGACTGTCGAAGTCGATCATCAGCTCCGAGAGGTTGCTCTGAATCGAGTCGCGATCGACCTGTAGCAGGGCGTAGTCGGCCTGCTGTTGGCGGTGGATGTTGAAGTAGAGAATCGAGAGGGCTGCCAGAATCACGGCCAGCAGGATAATCACGATGCGGTAGCCGCGAATCGACTTTTCGGCATTCATCCCTTGAGGCTCGTCATCGTACTCATATTCGGGCGAGTAGTCCTCGTTGTTCTTGTTGTACTCTTCCATAATTTTCGGCTTTAGGTTTCAAAACATATACAAAGGTAGAAAAATTCTATTTAATCTTGCTATCCAGCGGATATTTTAGCCCTTTCAGCTCGGTGACATAGGCCTGGATGCTGCCAATCTTGATGGGCGACTCCAACCAGAGGGGAATCTTGTTTTCATCGTCCGAAATCCAGAGGAAGAACTCGTCGCCATCGGTAAACGAGTAGCCCTCCGAGGTGCCGATTTGGCAGGCGAACTTCAGGGTGCGGAACTTCCCCAGGCGGCGAATCTTCTTCACCTCGCGACCGATGTAGCGGTAGTTCAGGTAGCGCACCGTATCTTCCAGGAGCAACTTCAGGGTGCGCTGCTCCCCCTCGCGGAAGCTCTCGGCACGCTCCGAGCGCATGCTGAAGAAGAGCGAGATGGCATCCATGCTCCCCTCGCTGAGGGCCATCTTCCGCTCCTGCGGGGTTCGCTGGCGCGACTGCCACCAGGTGCTCACCTCCATTCGCTCCCAATCGTAGTTGTAGTAGCTGCGGAAGGTGTAGTCACCCTCGTGCAGATCCGAATCGAAGCGCACGGGGCGACGATCGGTGGTATCGACCCGAATCGTGTAGTAGTCGTCGAGCGAGAAGAAGAGCCGGTAGGTGGGTTTCGTCTTGCCGTGGCCTACTACCTTGTATACCCCTTTCCCCTTATACTCTTCGGCTGTGGTATGCACCGTGACGGTTGCCACCTCGGTATTCGGAAAGAGCTTGGCACGGTAGCTGACGCTGTAGTTGAGCTTTTCGCCCGGGTGGTAGAGTTGGGCGAAGGTCGCTACGGGGAGCAGCAGGACCAGGAGTGTAAGCAGGCGTTTCATAGGGTCTTTTTGATATAACGAGTTAGAAATCAATTTTCGTATGCCTCAGCTGATGCGCGAGAAGTCAATCTTTGGCTCTCCCGAGTAGCGGGCCTTCAGTTCGCGCAATCCGCGATTCTCGGGCAGCGAGAGGGTGGGGTCACGTTGCAGAATCTGTTCGGCAGCCTCCTTGGTGCGGCTTAGGATCTGCACATCCAAGGTGGGGTTGGCAATCTTCAAATCAAAGGCCATACCACTCTGCAAGGTTCCGTTGATATCGCCCGCACCGCGCAGTTTGAGGTCTAACTCTGCGAGGCGGAATCCGTCGGTGGTCTCGCACATGGCACGCAGTCGCTCGCGGGATTCGCGCGAGAGTTTCTCGCCCGACATCAGGATGCAGTAGGACTGCCCGC
>CAYRPL010000064.1:0-9429 GCA_964426045.1 uncultured Alistipes sp.
AACGAAGCTAAATAGCCCGTGCTACAAAGATACTAATTTTTATCGTCACAAATAAAAAAAGCCCATCTAACAAAAAACTTGTTAGACAGGCTCTTTTTTTTGCCGAGCGTTGCACCTGACCCCTTCTAACTTCAAAGCAGGTTTTAATCAGGAATTAGGAATTTCACCCCTAATGCCCCCAAAATAATTTTGAATTTTGAATTTTGAATTTCTCATTGCATCGCCCCTTACAGCTCGGGGATAACCCCTTTGAAGGCCAAAAGGAGGGCGGTGTAGCGGGCGGCTTTGCCGAGGGTCATCGAGAGGGCGGTGATGGTTTGGTTTGAACGCATAAAGCCCAAGGCAACGGCGATGGCCTCGCCCAGGTAGGGGAGGAAGGCGAAGAAGCCCATCCAGGCGCCGCGACCCTGCAGAAAGCGTGAGGCGCGTTGCAGCTTCTGCTCGCTGACCCCTAAGCGCTGAATCCACTCGCGCTTCCCTAGGCGGCCGAACCAATAGCAGGTCATGCCTCCCAGCGTATTGCCTGCTGTGGCGGCGAGGGTCAGCAGCAGCGGGTCGAGGCCCGCCTTCAGGAAGAGGACATAGACCACCTCCGAGCCGACGGGCAGGATGCTGCCGGCTGCCAGGGCCGCTAACAGCATACCCCAATAGCCCCACTGAAGGCAAAATTCGATGATGCTCTCCATACTGCTTTCTATGCAAAAGGCGGGCCTTTGAATCAGGCCCGCCCTTTGACTTATCGCATCTTCTACTGTTCGGGAGCCTCGCCCTGGGCGATGTTAATGTTCGAGAGAATCAGGCTGCGGTAGTTCACAAAATTTCCGATGCTCTGAATCTGGTAGCTCTCGGCCGTCGAGCCGGCAGCCATCTTCAGCTCATACATCATATCGGCCAGGATGGTCAGCGTCTTGCTCAGATAGCCGTCGTGGTCTACCGCCATGCGGAAGGGATCCGTGCCGTCCGACTCCTTGTTGCTCTCGTCTACCGAGCGGGGGATGCAACCTAACCAGAGGCCGACACCCGACTCCTCGGGGGTGTAGATTTCGCAGATCTTGTTGAAGATATTCTCCGTGACAATCTCCCCGGCGTTGTTCTCATAGATGATGTTTCCGGTTACCGACAATTCGCGGGTCTCGTTGTCGTAGATGGCCTCCCAGGGGAATGCGTAGTTGAGCAGGTTGGCAATGTAGTAGGTGTTGCCTCCGTAGTACTTCACCTCAAAGGTGTTGTACTCGTAGATAGCCCCCGTCTCCTCGTCCCAATAGGTGGGAACATGGTAGAAACCCTCGCGCACACCCTCGTAGGCGGGCGTGTCGTTCTTTTCGGCCAGGGTCGTGGCGGTTGCCGAGGCCCAGGTCGAGTTGGTGTAGCGGGCAGCGTCACCCGAGAGGGCCATCACCTGTACCGTATACGAGGTCTCGGCCTCCAGGTCGCTCAGCGTCAAGGTCGTCTGTGTGGTTGTCTGGGCCTCACCGTTATTGAGTTTGTAGCTGTAGGCTACGGCATTCGACACGGCACCCCAGGTCACCGTGAACGAGTTCTCGGTCACATCCTGCACCGACAACGTGGGAGCCGCCAGCTGCTGGGGCGTCGTGGGCGTTTCGGGGGTTGCGGGCTCATCATCACCGCCACAGGCGGTCATCGTGGCTGCCAACACCAGGCAGGCCATCATGCTCAAAATCTTTTTCATTCGTCTATCTCAGTTGTTTTAGGTTGTTGCGGTTTAGCGCAGTGCCTTCAGCGAGCGCAGGTTGGCCTTTCTCAGGGCAGGGACTGCTACACGCTGTCGCTGGGTCGAGCGCTTGGCGCTCTCGGTGTAGTACTCGCCGTAGGTAAACTCATCTCCGGCCAGAATCACCGAGATATAACCCAGGCTCTCGCCCGTCTCCTCGTCGATAACCAGCTCTAAGATGTTGCCCTGGGCGGTCTTCAGGTAGCCATTGGCATCGATGCTGATGGGGAAGGGATCGTCGCCATAGGCCTCTTCGTCTTCGAGGTCGAGGAAGCTGAACAGACCTACGGACATCGTCTGCTCCTCGTCGTAGTAGTACCAGGCGTAGCCGAAGAATTGGCTTACCTCACCTTCGTAGAGCGACTTGCCGCTCAGGGTCAGGGTCGAGCTCTGGGCGTCGTAGGTGGCCAGCATCACCTCGTCAGGGTAGTCAAAGAAGTTGTATATCAGATAGTTGCTTCCGCTGTCGTGCTCAACGTAGAACTCGTTGTAGTAGGGCGAACCATCCTCATACTCGGCCGTTATGATGTGGTAGTAACCCTCCTTTACGGGGCTGTCACCTGCGGGCGGATTGTCGTTGCCGTTGTCATCACCGTTGTCATCGCCGTTGTCGTCACCGCCGGTCTCTGCCTTCGGGGTTGTTACCGACTTGATGGTCCACTCCGAATCGGTGTAGAGGGTCAGGTTGTTCGACACGGCCTTTACGCGCAGCGAATAGGAGCTCTCGGGCTCCAAGTCGGTGAAGGTTACCGTCAGCTTGGTTGTCGTGGCAGGCTCTGTGGTGCCGATGGCATAGCTGTAGGCGCCGGCATGCTCGACAGCCTCCCAGCTCAGGGTGATGCTCTCTGTGGTCACCTCCTCAACGGTTACAACGGGAGCTGCAAGCTGCTCGGCCTTCTGCTCGGGGTCGGGATTCGGGGTCGGATTCTCGTTCTTGTCATCGTCGCCGCAGGCTACGAAAGCCACAGCGGCAAGGGCAAATACCCAACTGTAGATAAATTTTTTCATGGTAATAAAATTTTAGTGGTGTTAATACTCTGCAAATATAAGAATGTTTTGCCAAAAGCGGATATTTCGGGCCGATAAGTTGTAAAAAATCGTGTGAAAACAATTTTTCGACTCGGTGGAGCGTTCAAAATAGAAAATATTGTGTAACTTTGTGCGCTTATACGCATTTAAGCGGTCAAGAAGATGATGAGAAACAGCAATTCGTACTCCCGTGTGGTGGTTGGCATGCTCCTGGCATGGCTGCTTTGCAGCTGTGCGGGGGTGAACAGTGTGCTCAAGAGTGGCAAGCCCGACCAGATCTATGCCAAGGCGTTGGAGTTCTACGAGAAGGAGAAGTGGTCGCGTGCTTCGACCCTCTTCGAGGGAGCCTACCACTACTACCAGGGCACGCCCCGCGAGGATAGTATCCTCTTCTTCAATGCCCGCTGCAAGTACAAGGATCGTGACTACGAGACCGCCTCGGAGTTGTTAGACCAGTTTCGTCGCCGCTTTGGGCGTAGCGTCTTTATCGAGGATGCCGAGGGTATGCATGCGATGTGCTACTACTTCCTCTCGCCCGGGCCCAAGCGTGACCAGACCATCACCTCGCAGGCCATTATCTCCATCTCAGAGTTTATCTCACACTATCCCGACAGCGAGCAGACCCCCAAGTTCCGCGAGATTAACCGCGAGCTGACCGAGCGCCTGCACGAGAAGGCCTATCTGAACGCCTACACCTACTACAAAATCGGGCGTTACAAGTCGGCTATCGTGGCGCTGAAAAATGCCCTGAAGAAGTACCCCGATATGAAGCGACGCGAGGAGGTGATGTACTTGATTGTTGCTTCGGGTTATAAGTTGGCCCACAACTCGATTGCCTCGAAGCAGGCCGACCGTTACCTCTCGATGATGGACTCGTATGTGACCTTCAAGTATGAGTTCCCCGAATCGAAGCACCTCAAGGAGTTGGACCGCTATGCCCAGGAGGCCAAAGATTTCAGGGATAAGCACGGGGATGAGGATCCCGAATCGGAAGACGAAGAGTAACCCTCTTCATCAAGACAAGGGCCGAAAATAAGTGGCAAGGGCCGAACGTCAAGAGTAGAAAAGGAGGTAAAGGCCGAAAGCCAAGAGTAGAAAAGGAGGCAAAGGCCGAAAGTCAAGAGTAGAAAAAGCGGTAAAGGACCGAAAACAAAGAGTAGAAAAAAAGAAAACACAATTAAGATATGGAGATTAAGAAGAACATTCCGAACAACACCGTAACCCGTAAGTTGGCCGACCTGGATAAGGAGACCGGCAACATCTATGAGACGGTGAACATCATTGCGCGTCGTGCCAACCAGATTTCGACCGAGCTCAAGACCGAGTTGAATCGCAAGCTGGCCGACTTCTCGTCGCCCACCGATACGATGGAGGAGACCTTCGAGAACCGTGAGCAGATTGAGATTTCGCGCTACTATGAGCGCCTGCCGAAGCCCGTTATCATCGCCACCGAGGAGTTCCTGGATGGTGAGATTGAGTACAAGGAGGCCTAAGCCGAAGCTTTAGAAGAGTCGTTGCAACTATTGCGAAATGTGTCGCATGCACTCGATGTGTGGGCCGTTTCGCTTTTTTTGCACACCATTAAACTTTGAAAACCATGTTGGCAGGAAAACATATTTTGCTCGGTGTAACGGGCAGTATTGCCGCCTATAAGGCCGCCTCGTTGGTGCGTCTGCTCGTCAAGGCGGGATGTGAGGTGCAGGTCGTAATGACCGCCCTTGCCAAGCAGTTTATTACACCACTCACGATGGCGACCCTCTCCAAGCGCCCCATTCTGGTCGAGTTCTTCGACCCCGAAAATGGTGCCTGGAACTCGCACATCAAACTCGGTGAGTGGGCCGACTGCATGCTCATCGCTCCGGCTACGGCCAATACGCTGGCCAAGATGGCCCACGGCGTGGCCGACAACCTCCTGCTTACCAGCTACCTCTCGGCCCGTTGTCCGGTGGCTGTGGCTCCCGCCATGGATTTGGATATGTATGCCCATGCGGCCACGCAGGAGAACCTGCAACTGTTGCAGCAGCGGGGTGTGCAGGTCGTAGAGCCCGGCAGCGGCTTCTTGGCAAGCGGGCTCGAGGGCAAGGGCCGCATGGCCGAGCCCGAGCAGATTGTCGAGTTCCTGGAGGGACTCTTCGACGAAAAAAAAAAGAGCCTCGCAGGTAGGCATTTCTTGGTAACGGCCGGCCCCACACGCGAGGCCATTGACCCCGTGCGTTACATCACCAACCACTCAACCGGAAAGATGGGCTATGCCCTGGCCGAAGAGCTGGCGGCACGCGGTGCGCGTGTTACGCTGGTCAGCGGCCCCACGCAACTCGCCACTCCGCAGGGCGTCGAGCGACGGGATGTGAGTTCGGCCGAGCAGATGTACCGAGCGGCAGTCGAGACCTTTGGTGAGGCTGATGGCGCCATTATGTGTGCTGCGGTGGCAGACTACACGCCGGTGGTGGTTGCCGACCGAAAGATAAAAAAGTCCGACGACGATATGGCCATTCCGCTCAAGCGCACACGCGATATTGCTGCCGAATTGGGACGCAAGAAGGGGAACCGTATTTTGGTGGGCTTTGCCCTTGAGACTGACAACGAGGCCGAGCATGCCGCCTCGAAACTCGAAAAAAAGAATCTCGACTTTATTGTCCTAAACTCGTTGCGTGATGCCGGTGCCGGCTTTGGTGTCGATACCAATGTTGTGACCCTGATTGACAGGTCGGGGACCGAGCAGCTGCCCCTGATGCCGAAGCGTGAGGTGGCCGCCCGCATCATCGATAAGTTGGAATCCTTAATCTGTAAATAGGTATGTTGCGTCGCCTTTCGGTCGAAAATTACGCCCTGATTGAGCACCTGGAGCTGGAGCTTGACGAGCATCTGAACATCCTTACGGGTGAGACGGGTGCCGGAAAGTCGATTCTGCTGGGTGCCCTGGGGTTGCTGTTGGGCAATAAGAACGATGGCTCGGCCATGAAAGATGCCTCGAAGAACTGTGTCATTGAGGGCCAATTCTCGATTGCGGGGTTGGGCCTTGAGTCGCTCTTCGAGCAAAACGACTTGGACTATGAGGAGGAGCTGACCCTGCGTCGTGTCATCACCCCTGCGGGCAAGAGCCGCTCGTTTGTGGGCGATATGCCGGTGCAGTTGTCGGTGGTTAAGGAGCTGGGGGCTCACCTGCTGGATATCCACTCCCAACACCAGAACCTGATTTTGCAGTCCGAGAAGTTCCGCACCGAGGCCCTCGATACGCTGGCCCAAAATGCGGAGCTGCGCACGGCCTATGCCGATGCCTACCAGCGTGTAGGGGAGCTGAGCCGTCACCTCGAAGAGCTCCGCACGGAGCTGGAGCGGGTGCGAAGAGATGAAGAGTGGCTGCGCCACCAGGCCGAGGAGTTGAACTCGGCACATCTGAAGGCGGGCGAGGTGGCCGAATTGGAGCAGGAGCAGGCACTGCTGGCCCATGCCGACCGCATTGGTGAGGTCTTGGGTGGTCTGCACCAGACCCTCGACGACGAAGAGCTCGGCATCCTGCCCCGCATCAAGGGGCTGGAGAGTGCGCTCAACCAGATTCGGGAGCTCTATCCCGAGGCGGCCGATTGGGCCGGTCGTCTGCGCTCGACACTGCTCGAGCTGAAGGATATCGACGCCTCGGCAGCCGAGGCCTACGATGGCTTGGAGGCCGACCCCGAGCGTCTGCAGCGGGTCGATGACCGCTTGGCGCTGCTCTATTCACTCTGCCAAAAACATAGGGTTCAGAACCTCGATGAGCTGATAGAGGTGCATAAGGGCTACCTGCAACAGTTGGCCACGATTGACCATAGCGACGAGGCGCTGCGTGCTGCCGAAAAGGAGCTTCAGGAGGCCCTTCATAAGGCTCGTGAGTTGGCCGACAAACTCCATCAGTCGCGTGCGAAGGCGGCCCCCGAGTTCGAGCAGGCGATTCTTTCGACCCTCTCGCGTCTGGGCCTTGCCGAAACCACCTTCTGTGTCGAACTGCAGCCCATCGAACTCTCACCGTCGGGTGCTGACAGCGTGCAGTTCCTCTTCTCGGCCAATCGAATGATGTCGCCCCAGCCCATCGAGCGCATCGCTTCGGGCGGTGAGCTTTCGCGTGTGATGCTGGCGTTGAAGGCGCTGCTGGCACGACGTATGCAGCTCCCGACGATTCTCTTCGATGAGATTGATACGGGAGTCTCGGGCCGCATTGCTGAGGCGATGGGTGCCATTATCAGTGAGTTGGCAGCCTCGATGCAGGTGGTCGATATCACCCACCTGCCGCAGGTCGCCTCGAAGGGTGAGAGCCACTTTGTGGTCTATAAGCAGGAGGGTAGAACCCGCCTTCGTCGTCTGGCTGAAGAGGAGCGCGTCGAGGAGATTGCCAAGATGTTGTCGGGTGCCGAAATCACCCCCGCTGCTTTGGAGCAGGCACGTATTCTACTAAAGAAATAACGTAAACCACATAATAACAGAGCCTGGTTGCAACACGCAACCAGGCTCTTTCAATGTATCAAGTGTAGCTTACTTCCACTCGGCAAGTTCTCGGTCGATGATTTCGATACGGCTCTCCAACACCTCCTTCATCCGATCGACAGCCTCCTGCACGGGCAGTTTCTCGTCGCCGTTGATGTCGGTTGAGATGCTCCAGAGTTTGAAGTTATACTCGGACGAGCGGGCGGTGTAGGCTCGCTCCTGCTCTAAGAATTGGGTGGCGACCTCCTGGAAGGCGGGTTTCAGAATCTGCCAGCGCTCAGTAGCCAGACGTTTGAAGGCCTCGTCACCAAACAGACGGCCGTACCACCAGGCGTGGGTCATAAAGAGTCCGTGTTGGGCGGCGGGTGAGGCCTTGAAACTGAAGGTACCCCAATCGAAGTCCCAAACGGGGCCGGCCATCAGCTTGCCACCACGGTCTTTATGGAGGTAGACACTGCCCGGGTTGGCCAACTCGTGGTTTACAGCAAGCTCATAAATCAACCAATAATCGACAAAGGATTGCGCATCGAGGTAGGCGGCATAGCCCTGCTCCGCATCGCGGTAGTCGGCTCCGTAGAGCACCCCTTCGACCTCGGAGATATGCTCCTTGATCCACGCCAGCTGCTCGCCTGTGAGATCCTCCTCCTCGGGATACTTGACCGCAAAGGGGATGTTGTGCGACGAGTGCCACTGCCACTCGTTGTCGAAGTGGAAATCCAGCTCCAGCAGGTAGCCGCCCGTCAGCTCCTCGGCCGTGTTCTGCTCGGGCTCCAGCTCGGTGATATTGACACGGTTTTCATCGACCTTGATGTGCTCGGCCAAGAGGTAGCTTCCCTGATGGCGGCCGTTGAGGAAGAGCTCCACAAAGCGGGTACGGGGGGTCCAATCCAGCGACGTAACCTCGGCCAGACGGTAGGCTATGCGGTTGCGCAACATCGTGCGGTCCATGTAGTTGGCCAGCAGACACCAGCGCTTGTGCTTGGGCATGCCCAAAATCTCCTCTTTGCTCGAGAGTTTGATGTTGTAGGGCTTCTTTTCGTAGCCCCAGGTCGAGTTGCCGCGACCACGAATCGAGAGTGTCATCGTCTCCAAATCCTCGAACTGACCCATGCCGTCGATAAAGATTGTGGCATCTTCGAGCCAAACATCTTTTGAGGTGATGGCCTGGTGATTGGGGGTCTCAATCCACATCACGGGAACGCCCGTGAAGTTGCTTAGGCGCACACGATACTCCAGCTCCTGCCCTTTGGTGAGTACCGTATAGATCAGCTCTTGGCGGAAGTTGTTGATGCTCAATCCGCTCTGCTGCAGCTTGTCGCCCACCTTGACGGCCTCAACCTCCCCCTCGGTCTCGAAGTGAGCCACAAACTCCATTGTGCGCACATAGTTTGGGGTGTAGGCGCTGAAGGTGCGGGTTGCAGGGTCGTAGTCGAAGTGAACATCTCCCTCGAGCGAGGGGTTTTCGCTCCGCAGCAGGCTCAGCGAGGTCAGACCGTCGAGGTAGCTTTCGCTCTTCAGCCGCATAGCATTCGAGTAGCAGACGGCACCCGAACTCTCCTTGATGGCCAGACAGATAGAGGTGGAGTAGTGGTTCAACGAGCCGTTGTCCTGCACCGTGGCGATATACTCGCCCGCTGCATCACCCTCGACAATGCGTACCAAATCGACCTCCGAGGGGCTCTTGAGACGCTCTTCGGCTCGCCGCAGCGAGACCTGACATCCGGCCGACGAGAGGGCATAGTTGAACAGATAGTCGGGCTCCGAAACCACGAAACGAATCTCGCCCGTGGAGTTGGGAGCCAGACTTACTACCTCACTTAGGAGGGTTATCTGCTCCAAATAGGGGCCCACGGGGGGTACCGGCTCCTCGTTTTGGGGCGGCTCAGTCGTTGAATCCATCGCTTCGTTGCTCTCGCTGCAGGCAACCGCAAGGGCTGCAACCATCCATAGCAGGTAAAGTGCTCTCTTCATAATTTCGGGTCATTTTTTACTTTACGAAGGTACAAAAAATGCAGCTTTTGCCGACTTGCCGGCTGCATCTTGTGGTGAATTGGTGGAACTTTTCTTCAAAAACAGTGCGCTAATTCCTTGTAAGTTGCTTATAATCAAGTCGAAGAATTTGAGATAGGGTTGAGGTATAAGTGGAGAAAAAGAGTGAGCCTGTCTAACAATTAAAAAATGTTAGGCAGGTCTTTTTTTGTTTGAGCCTA